>JBDIBE010000021.1:0-18214 GCA_039812785.1 Thermoanaerobaculia bacterium
GAGACCGGAGGCGCCGAGGACGGCGTCGCGCGTCAGGCGCGATAACGCACCCTCCCCCCGGCGGCCCGGACCGGCGTATACGCGTAAACGCGATTCGCGGATTTCTCGCACGGCGCTTGACTTCGTGACGTGCGTCATGAATCCTTCGCGCCCAGCAGAAAAATTCTTCCTCGCGCGTCGGACACGTCGTCCGAGGAGGTGAGCGGATATGGACTCGAGTCGGGGCCGATCCGACGTCCCGCGGCGGACCTGGAGGTCCGGCGGCGCGGGGCGCGCCCCGCACCGCCCCGCCCTCCGCCGCGCGCGCCCCGATGCCGGAACGGCTGCTGACCGGAGTGACGACCACGGGAAGGCGTCCGCCCTCTGACCGGGGCGGCGCGGCAGGAGAACGAGGAGGAGGAGCACCGTGAGAGAGCCGCATCGGGGAACCCGCGGACCGCAACGCACATGGAGGAGGAGCGCATGACCCCAGTCTCGCCCGCCGCGTCGTCCGGCCACACGGAGACGACCGTCGCCCAGGAAAGGCGCGTCATCATCGCGTCGTCCGTCGGCACCATCTTCGAGTGGTACGACTTCTACCTGTACGCCACGCTCGCGCCGTTCTTCGCGGCCCTGTTCTTCCCGAAGGGGAACGACACGGCCGCCCTCCTTTCGGCGTTCGCCACGTACGCCGCCGGGTTCCTCGTCCGGCCGTTCGGCGCGATCGTCTTCGGGCGCATCGGCGACCTCGTCGGCCGGAAGTACACCTTCCTCGTCACGATCCTCGTCATGGGCTCGGCCACGGCCGCGGTCGGGATCCTCCCGACCTACGAGAAGATCGGCATGGCCGCGCCGATCCTCCTCGTGACGCTCCGCTGCCTGCAGGGCCTCGCCCTCGGCGGCGAGTACGGCGGCGCGGCGACCTACGTCGCCGAGCACGCCCCCGACGGCAAGCGCGGCTACGCGACGAGCTGGATCCAGACGACCGCGACCGTCGGCTTCTTCCTCGCGCTCCTCGTCATCGGCGGCTGCCGCATCTCGATGGACGCGGAGTACTTCAAGACCGTCGGCTGGCGGATTCCCTTCCTCATCTCGCTGATCCTCCTCGGGATCTCGGTCTACATCCGGCTCAAGCTCGAGGAGTCGCCGGTCTTCCTCAGGATGAAGCGGAAGGGGAAGGCGTCTCTCTCCCCGCTCATCGACAGCTTCCTCAAGTACCCCAACAACAAGTACGTCGCCCTCGCCCTCTTCGGCGCCACCGCCGGCCAGGGCGTCGTCTGGTACACGGGGCAGTTCTGGGCGCTCTTCTTCCTGACGATCACGCTGAAGGTCGACTACCTGACGGCCTACACGCTCATCGCCATCTCGCTCATCCTCGGGACGCCCTTCTTCGTCGTGTTCGGGAAGCTCTCGGACCGGATCGGCCGGCGGAACATCATCCTCCTCGGCTGCCTCGTCGCGGCGCTCACCTACTTCCCGCTCTTCAAGGCGCTCACGGGCGCCGTGAACCCCCCGCTCGCCGCCTACCAGAAGGCGACGCAGGTCACCGTCGCGGCGACCGACTGCCACTTCCACGTCTTCGTGACGCCCGGGACGAAGTTCAGCCCGTGCGACAAGGCGAAGGACTTCCTGACGAAGAACGGCATCTCCTTCGAGTCCGTGCCCGCCGAGGGCGGTACGGACGTCGTCACCCACATCAAGACGGCGACCGCCGAGAAGACTCTGACGGGCTTCGACGAGGCGGCGTACAAGGAGGCCCTCAAGGAGACGGGCTACCCCGACAAGTTCGACAAGTCGCAGCTCAACTGGTTCGTCGCGATCGCGATCCTGTTCATCATGATCATCTACGTCACGATGGTCTACGGCCCGATCGCGGCCTACCTCGTGGAGCTCTTCCCGACGAGCATCCGGTACACCTCGATGTCGCTCCCGTACCACATCGGGAACGGCTGGTTCGGCGGGATGCTCCCGCTCTTCGCGACGGCGATGGCCGCCGGCGCCGGGAACATCTACTACGGCCTCTGGTACCCGGTCGTCGTGGCGGTCATGACCGTCGTCGTCGGCTTCCTCTTCCTCCACGACACGAAGGACGTGAAGTTCCACGAGGACGAGTAGGCCGGGCCCGGGCCCCGCGTCCCGTCGAACGGGGGAGCCGCCGCGGCGGCTCCCCCGTTCCTTTTCCGGGGGCGCGCCGTCGTACGATGGAGGCCGGGCCCGCGCCCGACGACGATGTCTCCGCTCCGCACCTTCCGCGGCCTCCGCCTCTCGACCCGGCTCGGCGTCGGGTTCACGTTCATCCTCGTGACCGCCGCGATCGCGCAGACCGCCATCTACCTCCGCTCGCAGAACCAGATGCTCACGGAGGCGGACGCCTCGTACAAGTCGCTCGCGGACGCGATCCAGGTCGCCGCGACGCGCATGGGGCCCGGCGGCTCGAGGGACCCGCAGGCGATCCAGGAGTTCCGCGAGCGGCTCAAGCAGAAGGGCCTCCGCGAGATCCGGATCATCCAGGGGGGCGAGGTCGTCCCCGAGGAGACCGCCGAGCAGGCGGCGAAGGCGCGCGTGAGGAAGGTCCCGAACCCGAAGAAGGGTCAGGGCCTCGAGATCGAGGGGGTCGTCGGGAGCGGCGAGACGCGCCAGACGCTCGAGGTGCCGCTCGTCATCGAGGGGCGCCTCCTCGGCTTCATCCGGATCAAGTACTCGCTCGAGAACATCCGCGCCGAGCTCGCCGACAACTTCCGCGGAGGCCTCTACGCCCTCCTCTGGATCTTCGCCGTCGGCCACATCGTCATCCTCGTCGTGACGCGGAACGCGACGCGCCCCGTGGAGGCGGTCGCCGAGGCGGCCCGGCAGGTCGCCGACGGCAACCTCGACGTCGTCGTGCCGGTCGACCGCGCCGACGAGATCGGCCAGCTCGCCGTCGCCTTCAACCGGATGACCTCGGCGCTGCGCGAGCGGCAGGACCTCCTCGCCCGCCTCGCCGCCGCCGAGAAGAGGGCCGAGATCGGCCACCTCGCGGCCGGGCTCGCCCACGAGATCAAGAACCCGCTGAACGCCCTCTCTCTCGGCCTCGACGTCCTGAAGCGGCGCCACCGGCCGGCCGACGAGGCGGCCGCCGCCGACCAGGCCGAGCGGATCGAGGCGCTCCGCGGCGAGATCAACCGCCTCGCGGCCCTCATCAACAGCTTCCTCGCCTTCGGGCGGCCGCTCTCGCTCACGATCGCCCCCGTCGACGCCGTCACCCTCGTCCGCGACACGATCGGCGACCTCGGCGAGACGGCCGAGCGGGCGCGCGTCGCCGTGACGGCTGACCTCCCCGAGGGGCTCCCCCGCGTCCCGGCCGACGCCTCCCTCCTGAAGTCGGCCGTCTGGAACCTCCTCCAGAACGGGATCCAGTCGATGGAGCGGGAGGGCGGGACGCTCGCCGTGAGCGCCCGGACCGCCGAGGGCTCGCCCGACGCCGGGCCGCGCCTCGTCCTGACGTTCGAGGACGAGGGGCCGGGAATCGACGCCGGCCACCTTCCGCGGCTCTTCGAGCCGTGGTTCTCGACGAAGGACGGGGGCGTGGGCCTGGGCCTCGCGATGGTCAAGCGGATCGTCGAGGAGCACGGCGGGCGGGTCGAGGCGACGAACCGGGAGGGGGCCCGCGGGGCCGCCTTCCGGATCTCGCTCCCCCTCGCGCCGGCGGCTTCGGTGTAGCCTCGAGCCGTGAACGACCGCGCCCCGCGCGCGACGCTCCTCGTCGTCGACGACGAGAAGCACCAGCGCGAATCTCTCCAGATGATCCTCGAGGACGAGGGGTACCGCGTGACGGCCGCCCCCGACGGCCGCCAGGCCCTCGCCCTCGCCGCCGAGACGCACCCCGAGGTCGTCCTGACCGACCTCAAGATGCCCGGCCTCTCCGGCATGGACCTCGTCCGCGCCCTCGCCGAGGGGCCCCTTCCGCCCCGCGTCATCCTCATCACCGCCCACGGCTCGGTCGAGCGCGCCCGCGAGGCCCACCGCCTCGGCGCCTTCGACTACATGAGCAAGCCCGTCGTCGCCGACGAGCTCCTCTTCCGCGTCGAGCGGGCCCTCGAGAGCCACCGGCTCGCCGAGAAGGCGCTTCGGCTCGAGCGCCGCTTGAAGGGCGACGGCCTCGAGGCGATGGTCGGCGAGAGCCTCGCGATGCGCGAGGTCTTCCGCCTCGTCGAGAAGATCGCCCCGACGCAGTCGACCGTCCTCGTCCGCGGCGAGTCGGGCACGGGCAAGGAGCTCGTCGCCCGCGCGATCCACTCGCGCTCGGCCCGCGCCGGGAAGCCCTTCCACGCGATCAACTGCGCGGCGATCCCCGAGAACCTCCTCGAGAGCGAGCTCTTCGGGCACGAGAAGGGAGCGTTCACGGGGGCCGAGGCGCGGAAGGCGGGCCTCTTCGAGGCCGCCTCCGGCTCGACCCTCTTCCTCGACGAGATCGGCGACCTCTCGCTCCCGCTCCAGGGGAAGATCCTCCGCGCCCTGCAGGAGCGCGAGATCCGCCGCGTCGGAGGGAACGAGACGATCCCCGTCGACGTCCGCGTCGTGGCCGCCACGAACCGCGACCTCGAGGCGATGATGAAGTCGGGGCAGTTCCGCGAGGACCTCTTCTACCGCCTCAACGTCATCCCGATCGTCCTCCCGCCGCTCCGCGAACGCGCGTCCGACATCCCGGCGCTCGTCCAGCGCTTCCTCGACAAGGCGAACGGGACGCACGGGACGGGCGTCGCCGAGATCGACCCCGCCGCCCTCGACCTCCTCGTCCGCCACCCCTGGCCCGGGAACATCCGGCAGCTCGAGAGCGTCGTCGAGCGGGCCGTCCTCCTCTGCGAGGGGACGGCCGTCCAGCCCGTCGACCTGCCGCTCGAGATCCGCCTCCAGACGGCCCCCGCGGCGCGCCCCTACGGCTTCGAGATCCCGGCCGAGGGGATCGACATCGAGGAGCTCGAGCGGCAGCTCATCGTCCAGGCGATGGAGCGCTCGGGCTGGGTCATCGCCCGCGCCGCGCGCCTTCTCGGGCTGACCTACCGGACGCTCCAGTACCGGCTCGAGAAGTTCGGGATCAGGAAGCCCGCCTGAGCCGAAACCCGTCCCGCGACCGGAGGCGAAGACCGTGGAGATGACGTACCGACCCACGACCCTCGGAGAGCTCGTCGAGTCCGGCTTTCGCCACCGCTCCGTCCGCGACGAGATGCGCGAGAACCTCCTCGCCCTCCTCGGCCGGAAGGAGAACCCCTTCCCCGGCATCCTCGGCTACGAGCGGACGGTCGTCCCCGCCCTCGTCAACGCCGTCCTCGCCCGGCACGACCTGATCCTCCTCGGCCTCCGCGGCCAGGCGAAGACGCGGATCCTCCGCGCCCTCGTGAACCTCCTCGACGAGGCGGTGCCGGTCATCGTCGGCTCCGAGCTGAACGAGTCGCCGTTCGCGCCGTTCACGAAGTACGCCCGGAACCTCGCGGCGACCTCGGGGCCCGACCTCCCCGTCTACTGGCTCTCCCGCGAGGAGCGCTACCGCGAGAAGCTCGCGACGCCCGACGTGACGATCGCCGACCTCATCGGCGACGTCGACCCCGTGAAGGCCGCGACGCTGAAGAAGACCTTCGCCGACGAGGAGGTCATCCACTACGGCATCGTCCCGAGGACGAACCGCGGCATCTTCGCCATCAACGAGCTCCCTGACCTCGCCCCGCGCATCCAGGTCGGCCTCCTGAACATCCTCGAGGAACGCGACCTCCAGATCCGCGGCTTCCCCGTGCGGATCCCGCTCGACGTCGTGATGGTCTTCTCGGCGAACCCCGAGGACTACACGAACCGCGGGAACATCATCACGCCGCTGAAGGACCGGATCGCCTCGCAGATCCTGACGCACTACCCGCGCGACCTCGCGACGGCCAAGGCGATCACCGAGCAGGAGGCGTGGAGCGAGAGGTCGCTCGACGGCGTCGAGGTCCGCTTCCCCGAGGCCTTCAAGGACCTCGTCGAGGAGGTCGCCTTCGCCGCGCGCCGGAGCGACCTCGTCGACCAGGCCTCGGGCGTCTCGGCCCGGATGCCGATCGCGATGCGCGAGCTCCTCGTCTCGAACCTCGAGCGCCGCGCCGTCCTCGCGGGGGAGAAGGTCGTCGCCCCGCGCCTCGTCGACCTCTTCGCGACGCTCCCGGCGATCACCGGGAAGGTCGAGATGGTCTTCGAGGGGGAGCAGCAGGGAGCCGAGATCGTCGCCCGCAAGCTGATCGGCGACGCCGTGAAGAGCCTCTTCGAGGCGACGTTCCCTCCCGTCGAGGGGCCCCGCGCCCGCGGCGAGCGCGCCCGGAGGCGCGAGGCGGAGGACGAGGAGGGCGGGCCGTTCTCCCGCGAGCGCGGGCCGGCGCCCGTCGCCGGCCCCTACGCGAAGGTCGTCGCCCACTTCACGAAGGAGAGGAAGCTCGTCCTCTCCGACGAGACGCCGTTCGAGAGGCACCTCGCCGAGCTCGACGCCGTCGACGGCCTCGCCGAGCTCGTCGCCTCCCACGCGAAGCCGGCCGACGAGCACGAGCGCGCCTTCCTCATGGAGCTCGTCCTCGAGGGGCTCGTCCAGAGCCTCCGGATCGCCCGCGAAGACCTCGACTCGACCGTCACCTACGCGGAGCTCGCGCGTCTCAACCTGATGCGCGGGCGGGGGTAGGGCAGGGCCGGGAGAGGGTACCTCTCGGACTCGAAGGCTGATCACCAGTCACCGTCGCGAAGATTTTCATAGTCGGCCTGTAGCAATTTCGGCTGCCTCACGCAGCCTCGCCTTTGATGACGAGGCTTCTTGCCACCGCGCCCATAGGGTGGCCCAGTTCGAGCGCCCGCCCGGGACCTGAAGTCTGCGTCATCGGGAAGGCGCGGGCACCGCCAATAGGAGCGGTCCGGGCCTGCCTCACCACCGGCCAGAAGGCGTCGCCACTCGCCGTCCAGGTGAATGCACCGCGGTCCTTCTCTCGAGAGCCTTCTCCGCTCGAGGGAAGTGATGCGTGTCCCTTCACCGTCCTTCTGGCTGAAACAGCGGAGATTGACTTGGCGCGTCGTCGACTGGGCGCGTCTCGCGGCCCCTGCGACTCGCCGGAGGTAGCATCATGACGAACGTCCTCAAGGTCGTCCTTTCCTTCGCGATCATCGTCACCGCACGGCATGCAGCTGGACAGTGGTATTCATTCTCTGACTTCGTCGGAGACTCTCAGACCGTCATCCACGCCACGACTTCGAATCCGAGCGTCGGGGGCGCAGGCGAGATGGTCTGGGTGACGCAGGACTGCGGCGGACGCACCATGCTCTTCTGGATGAAGGGATTGAACTCGAACGGGCCCTGGGGTTCGGAAGTCCACTATCTGGAAGACTCATTCTGGAAGTCCCTTCACGACAACGAGTACAACGAGTTTGGCTATCCTTCCGGTCAGCTGAACAAGCATCTCGTCTTCAGGGATGACGCGAGCCACAGGAAGGGATTCACTCGAATTCACGAGTCCGTCTCGGCGCAAGGAGCGGCGGCTGGCGTCGCACCCTACCACGAGGAACATTGGAATCTCGCCTGCGACGCGACCTACCATCTCGGGATGCCTCCCGCCGGCACTGTGACCATGGTCCTCGACATGGTTCTACTGAATGCGATGACCGTCCTTGACTGTAGGGGCGCCAACAATGCCTGCAGTCCGACTCCCGTGCCCGTCGACGTTTGGGAACATACCGATTACTGGGGTAGCAACATCGAAGTCTACCGCTTTGGTCGATGGATCAACCCTAGCACGAACCAGGCAGAAGGCCTCGGTCTCGTCGAGTGGACGCGTTCCGGACCTGACATCGGCGGATGCCCACACTACAGCCCCTGTACGACCACGAACGGCTATGTCGTGCAAGGCTATCCCTACGTTCCCTGCGTGACCTGCCCTGACAACTGAACGCCGGCCGTCTCGGACCACCGTAATGACCTGCCGATTCCTGAGATACCGCCACTCGCGCCCTTTCCAGTTCTGTGTGTGCGCCTCATCTCTGGAATCCGTCTCGCGATCTCGGGAAAGAGCACTCGGAGGGAGCCTGAAATGAGAGTCGGCAATGCCCTCTTCCGGCGGACTTCTGGCAAGCTGCACGCTCTCCTGCCTCTGATCTTCTCGCTCTCCGTCACCCTTCCTGCCGTCTGCGCCAGGGCTCAGGCTGCCCACCCCGATCCGAACCCTGGCGGCACCGTGGACTTCCTTAGCTATTTGCCGAGCGGATCATCGTCAATGGGCATTCGCGAGACAGACCCCGACGCCCGGCCGACTCCGCCTCCATGTCCAGGATGCGCCTCGGGTACGACGCCTGTGTACCAGCCGTGCCAGCCGGACATTCTCATGTTCCACGTCGCCAAGGGCGACGGCGTTCCATGGGGAAAGGAGACCTACTTCGTCTGGAATGGATGGATCTACCTGATCGAGGAGATCGGCTGCTGTTTGCCCGGCACGACGGTGGATTCGGCCTATCGCGCATTCAGGGAGTGCCAGACGTGGAAGAAGGGCTTCCGCTTCGCACCTTCCTCGTTTCCTACCGGCGGATTCCTCTGGACGCAGGAAACATACAAGCAGGAGATTTGGGAGCCGAACTGCGGGAATCCCCCAATCCATCACGTCGACCTGGACAGCGAGTGTGGCACCGGAGGATCCGGGCATCCGGCGTCCGTTCAATTCGAGGGTGTTTGGCCGGGGTTCCTCTCTGAACGCCGCTCCGGGCGGCAGGGCTCCGGCCCGTACGACGTTGCGGTGATTTCAAAGGCCGGAAGCTGGGGGCCGGCCACGGACCGACACTACTATGGGAAGTACTGGGATCCGGTGCAGCAGGAGTGGATTGGAGTAGGTCAGCTCGCCTTCTCCGACCAGTCGCCGCCTTCCTTGCCGTCGGCGACCTATCTGGTGGACTTCAATCCCTCAATCTCATGCACTTCCTGTCCCGACCCGATGTAGGCTCGAAGACCCCACGGCTGAAGCAGCCGGCCTCCGACTATCTCGCCAGGCACGGTTCGTGCCACTGGACTCCGAGAAACCGCGGGCAACGGGGCCCTCCCGGATCCGGGTAGCATTGCTCTTCGGCGGGAGGAAAGCAGTTCCAGCGGAGTCTGCTCTCCTCCCGCCTCTCGCGCCAGCGCAGACTCCGGGATGGCGCTCGCAGTTGACATGTAGGATAGGGAGGATGCCGTGCTCGGGCCAATGGCTTTCTCGGCGAGCCGCGGTCAGGATCCGACACCTATGACGACTGCGGGACGCCGATCCCCGACTACCGCAATGCCTGTTGACCTCGAATGAAAGACGACCAGGGCATGCAACGCGACCCACTCGAGACTCGCGAGACAATGCAGAGACTCCAAGGGACTCGAATCGTCGCCGAGGGCCGCGTTCTCTTCGCCTTCGCGGCACTCACGATCCTGATGACGTGGCCCTGGGCCGCGATGATCCGCGACGGGGTAACGGACCCTGGCGACCCGTACCTGAACTCCTGGATCCTCTGGTGGGACTGGCACGCGACGTTCACGAACCCGCTCGGCCTCTTCCACGGGAACCTGATGTTCCCGTACCAGTACTCGCTCGCGTGGAGCGAGCACAACTACGGCATCGCGCTGCTCCTGTTCCCGCTCTTCTTCCTGGGCGCGGCCCCTCTCACCGTCCACGGAATCGCGACGCTGCTGGGCTTCCTCCTCTCGGGATACGGCGCCTTTCGCCTTGCCCGGACGCTGACGGGATCGGACGCCGCCGCCTGGGTCGCCGGCATCGCGTTCGCCTTCGTGCCGTATCGGTTCCACCTACTCCCTCACGTGAACTACGTCTTCTCCGGCTGGATGCCGCTCCTCTTCGAGGCGCTCGTCCTGTTCGCTCGAAGGCCGTCCCGGATGCGAGCAGCATGGCTCGGGCTCGCGTTCCTGATGAACGGCCTGACGTGCATACACTGGTTCGTCCTTTCCGCGGTCCCCTTCGTCTTGATCGGGCTCATCGCCGCGCTCCGGGAGGGTGTCGAGAGGAGTCGCGACTTCTGGATTCGCGGTGCGGTCGCCCTCGGGATCGCACTCGTCCTGCTTCTCCCGTTCCTCGTCCCCTACAGGATCGTCGCGAACCTGTACGGGTTCGAACGGAGCGCCGGCGAGACCCTGGCCTACTCCGCGCGCCCCGAGCACTGGCTCACGGCAGACCCCGGCAACAGGCTGTGGCGCGGGCTCGGAGTCGATCCGCCGCCCGGAGAGCTGGCGCTCTTCCCCGGCCTGCTCCCTCTCCTTCTCGCCCTCGCGGCGTTCTTCCTTCCCGGCACGCCAAGAACGGGCGCCGGGCCCGAGGTGGTCGCCTTCCCGCTGCCGGGCAGCCCGCGACGGAGACGGGTCCTCGCAGCCCTCGACGCGACCAGCGTCGTCGCGGGATCGATCGCCCTTCTCGCGAGCTCGCCGTCGGGCCTCGTCTTCAGGCATGCGGGGGAGGTCGTCTTTTCCGCTTCGAGACCGACGAGGGCGCTGACCGTGCTCGTCGTCGTGCTCCTCGTTCGCTGGACGATCGCGTGGCCGACGGCCTTCGCATCCCGAGGCCGAAACCTCCCCGAGAGCCTCCGGCGCTCGAGGCGCCCGGCGGCGATGCAGATCGGCATGGCCCTCGTCGCCTGCGGCGTCCTCGGCTCGTTCGGGCTGAGGTTTCCGTTCCACTCCATCCTGTTCGAGGTCCTCTCGCCTTTCCGGAGCATTCGAGTCCCCGCCCGCTGGGCGATGATCGCCGACCTCGGCCTCGCCTTGCTTGCTGGCCTCGGGGCGATCGCGCTCTCCGCTGCGGTCCGCCGACGCTGGCCCTCCAGGGAATTCCTGCCGGGCACCGTCATCGTCGCTGCGTGCGCGCTTCTCCTGCTGGAGCAGCGCGCGGCCCCCCTGGGCCTCGTACACGGCCAGCCGGACCCGGACGAAGCGACGCGATTCCTCGGGAAGACCTCAATGGCGGGAGGGATCGTCGAGCTCCCGACGACCTACCCGGTGCCGTACGAAGCGATGCTCCGCGCGGCGGACCACGGCAAGCCCCTCGTGAACGGCATCTCAGGCTTCGTCCCGCCGACCGTCGAGAAGCTCGAGAAGCTTCTCGCCGAGCGGCCGATTCCCGAGTCGCTCCTCGACCATCTCGAGTCGATCCCCACCGCCTATCTCGTCGTTCACGAGTCGCGCCTCACGGACGAAGACCGCCAACCTCTGCAGGCCGTGCTGAGCCGCGGGCTCGCGACCGGTCGGCTCCGCTTCGTCGGGCGCTTCGACGGCCGGAGGAAGAACGACGTCTACGTCGTCACGAAGACGGAGCCTGGAGTCGGGGGCGCGTCGTTCGCGCCCTGGGACCTCGGCGCGTTCCTGGGCGGAAGCGGGCCGTCGAAGGAGACCAACGGACTCCCCGGCTCGATCGACGACCCCGCGCAGGACGTCACGGTGCACGGCCGGCTTCTCGTCCGCGGCTGGGCGCGGGAGGAAGGGGGCGACCTCGACGTCGCCATCCTCCTCGACGGAGAGCTGCGGAAGCCGGATGCCTTCCGGCGCGTGCCGCGCCCCGATGTCGCGCGCGCCCTTCCGAGGCTCGGCGACTGCGGCACGGCGGGCTACGAGGCGGAGTTCGACTTCCAGAAGGGCGACGAAGGGAGGCGCGAGATCCGGGTCGTCTTCCGCGCGGCCGACGGGCGGTACCGCTACTACCCGCTCCGGACGATCCGCTGGGCGAATTAGCGCGCCCGATGCGCCCGCTCCGCCGGACGCTGGCCGACGCCGCCCTCGCCCTCGTGGCGACCGTCACATGGACGTGGCCGCTCGCGCCGCGCCTCGGCGAGGTCCTCCGCGACCGCTACGACGGCCGGACGCAGGCTTGGGTCGTCTCATGGGTCGTGCACGCGCTCCGGACGTCGCCCCTCGACGTCTTCCAGGCGAACGCCTTCGCGCCCGCCCGCGACGTCCTCGCGTTTTCCGAGCCGCTGATCGGCTACGGCGCCGCCGCGCTCCCCGTCTCGCTCCTCGGCCTCGGGCCGGTCGCCCTCCTCAACCTCCTCTGCATCCTCGCGATCGCCTTCGGCGCGTTCTCCCTCGCGCGCCTCGCCGCCGAGCTCGGCGCCCCGCGCGATGCGGCCGCGCTCGGCTCAGCCGCCGCGACGTTCAGCGCGGTCTCGACCGTCCAGCTCGGCTTCGTCTCGTTCACGGCGTGGGGCGGCATTGCCTGGTGCGTCCTCTTCACGCTCCGCCTCCTCCGCGGCACGGGCGGCCGCCGCGACGCGCTCCTCCTCGCCCTCACGACGGGCCTCCTCGGCTGGTTCTCGCTCCACCTCCTCGCCTTCGCCCTCGCGGCGCTCTTCGGCCTCGGCCTCTTCCACCTCGCCCGCGACCCTCGCGGGACGCTCCGGCATGCGCCGCGCCTCGTCCTCGCCCTCGCGGCGGCGGGCCTCCTCCTCGCGCCGCTCGCCCTCACGATGGTCCGCGTGAAGGCGCGCGAGGGGTTCGTCACCTCGGCCGGCGACGCAGCCTCCTACTCCGCGCTCCCCGCGAGCTGGCTCGCGACGACGTCGTACAACCCGGGTCAGCGGTTCCTCCCCTTCCGGAGCGACTCCGAGAAGGCGCTCTACCCGGGCACGGCCGCCCTCGCGCTCGCCCTGGCGGCGCTCGTCTTCGTGAAGCGCGAGCCCTCGGGCACACTCCTCGCCTCGACGGGGAGCGTCCTCGCTCTCGTCGGCCTCCTCGGTTCGCTCGGGCCGCACGGGCCGCTCCTGCCGTTGCTGACGCGGCTCGCGCCTCCGCTCTGGGGAGGCATCCGCGCCGCGGCCCGATTCGGCCTCGTCACCCAGATCGGCGTCGGCCTCCTCGCCGCGCTCGGCGCCGCGCGCCTCCTCGGCCTCGCGAAGGGGCGCCCCGCGCGCGCCCTCCTCTCCGCCGCGTTCCTCGCCGGGATCGCGGTCGACGTGCGGCAGACGACCCCGTTCGACTACCGCCCCGCTCCGGCGCCTCCCGTCGAGACGTTCCTGGCCGCGGCGCAGACCGGGGGCCCCATCCTTCACGTCCCGGTCACGTTCAGCGCCGCCGAGTCGGAGGTCCTCCTCGACTCGGCCGCCCATTGGAAGCCGATCGTGAACGGGACGCTGAGCCACGTCCCCGCGCGCTTCTTCGCCCTCGCCGAGGCCTTCGGGGCGACGCCCCTCCCCACCGGCCTGGCCGCGCGCCTCGCTGCCTGGCCCGTCGGCGTCCTCGTCGTCCACGACCACCGGCTCCCGCTCGAACGCCGGAGCGCCCTGGCCCCGTGGCTCGACGCCGAGGTCCGCGCCGGCCGCCTCTCTCTGCCTCTCGTCTTCGCGCACGGAGCGGGGACCGACTGGGTCTTCGGCGTCACGCGGGTCCGCGGGAAGGTGCCGTGGGGCGCGCCCGGCGGAGGAGACGCCCGGGCGAACGCGGCTCTTCTCGCCCGGGCCGCGTCCGCTCCCTCCGTCACGCTCGGCGAGGAGTCGCTCGACCTGATCTCCTCGATCGACGAGCCGGCCGAGGGGACGGTCGTCTTCGGCGAGCTCCGCGCCCGGGGCTGGGCGCAGGACGAGTCGGGGCCGGCCGAGATCATCGACGTCCTCGTCGGCGACGACCGGCGCCCCCCGATCGGCCTGAAGCGGACGCCGCGCCCCGACGCGGCGGCCGCCTTCCCGCAGCTCGGCGACACGTCCTCGGCGGGATGGGAGATGTCGGTCCCGCGCCTCCCGTCCGACAGCGGCGCCTCCGTCCTCTCCGTGCGCTTCCGCACGAGGTGCGGCCGGGTCCGCACGCTGACGCGGCCGATCGTGTTCCGCTGAGGACGTCCGCCCGGGCGGCGGCGACGTAGCATCCAGAGGGATGGACGTCCGCTACGGCGAGCTGCCGCTCGACCTCCTCCGGTCGCTCTTCACGTTCGAGGAGCTGCTGAAGCTCTTCCTCGACCTCGTGACGCGCCTCGGGGGGGACGTCGGGGAGGCGCTCGACGTGATGCGGCGGCTGCAGGAGCGCGGCATCCTCGACCCGAACCTCGACCTCGACGCCTTCGTCGCCGCGCTCGAGGAGAAGGGGATCGTCGGCCGCGACGGCGAGGGGGGCCTCGCCCTGGCGGCCGCCGGGGAGCGGCAGATCCGCCGGGCCGCCTTCGAGGAGATCTTCTCCTCCCTCCAGAAGTCGGGGAGCGGCCTCCACGCGCTGCCGCGGGCGGGGACGGGGACGGAGCTCCTCGAGGAGACGCGCCCCTGGGAGTTCGGAGACGACCTCTCGCGGCTCGACGGCGTGAGGACGGTGACGAACGCCGCGCGCCGCGACCCGGAGACGCTCGCCATCGGCCCGGAGGACCTCGAGGTCCACGAGGTCGAGCACCAGTCGGCCTGCGCGACGGCGATCGCCATCGACATCTCCCATTCGATGGTCCTCTACGGCGAGGACCGCTTCACCCCGGCCAAGAAGGTCGCCCTCGCGCTGACCGAGCTGATCCTCTCGAAGTACCCGAAGGACACGATCGACGTCGTCCTCTTCGGCGACGACGCCCGGCAGGTGCCGATCGACTCGCTCTCGAAGGCGCAGGTCGGTCCGTTCCACACGAACACGAAGGCGGGGATCGCGCTCTGCCGCGGCCTCCTCGCGGCGCGGCGCTCGCGCAACCGCCAGCTCTTCCTCATCACCGACGGCAAGCCCTCGTGCATGAACGAGAACGGGCGGCTCTACAAGAACCCGTTCGGCCTCGACCTGAAGATCGTCAACCGGACGCTCGACGAGGCGGAGCGCTGCCGCCGCGAGGGGATCCAGCTGACGACGTTCATGCTCGCGACGGACCCCGGCCTCGTCGACTTCGTCGACACGCTGACGAAGGTGGCGCGCGGGCGGGCCTACTACGCCGCCTCGGGCGATCTCGCCTCGTTCGTCTTCAAGGACTACATAAGGAACCGGCGGAAGCTCTTCCGGTAGCCCCGCCGCGCCGGAACGGTATCGTGCGCGGCGGAGGAGGGCCGATGACGGAGCCCGGCCGGAAACGCGCGCGCGCCTCGCGGACGGACGACGTCCTCCGCCGGCCGAAACGGTGGATGGCGGCGTTCCTCCTCGTCGTCGGGGCCGCCTGCGTTGCGATCCAGGCGGCCTCTCTCGTCCGGGGGAGCTCGCCCGCGCTGATCGTCAGCGACGGCAAGCAGTACTACGCCTGGGCCCGCTCGGTGGTCCTCGACGGCGACCTCGACTTCCGAAACGACTACGCCCTCCTCTACCCGCCCGACCCGCTCCCGCCCGAGGCGGAGCAGGTGACCCCGAAGGGCCTCGTCGTGAACAAGTACCCGGTCGGGATGGCCGTTCTCGAGACGCCGGGCCTGCTGCTGGGGCACGCCGCGGCCCGCCTTCTCCCGGGCGGGCCGGCCGACGGCGTCTCGACGCCGTACCAGGTCGCGGTCTCGTCGACGCTGACCGCGTTCGTCCTCCTCGGCGCGTACGCCCTCTTCCTCGCCGCGCTGCGCCTCGGGGCCGCGCCCTTCGCGGCCGGGTCCCTGACCGCCGCGATGCTCGTGAGCACGAACCTCTGGCACTACGTCGCCAAGGAGCCCGCGATGCCGCACGGCGCCGGCGTGGCGCTCGGCGGTATCGCCCTCTTCCTGATGTCCGGCTGGGAGGGTCCGTGGGAGAGCGTCTCCCGCCGGCAGCTCCTCGCGGTCGGCGCGTGCGTCGGGCTCCTGTTCCTGGTGCGCAACTCGAACGTCTTCCTGGCGCCCGCCCTCGGCGCGCTCGCCTTCCGGGCCCGGCCGCTCTCCCTGCGCCCGGTGCTTTTCGCCGGCGCGCCCGCCGTCGCGCTGGCGGCCCTGCAGCCGGTCGCCTTCTCCCTCCTCCAGGGCGGGCTCCGCCTCGTCCCCTATCCCGACGAGGGGTTCGCCGGCGGCATCGGGAACGTCGTCCGTACGCTCGACTCCAGCCGGCACGGCCTCCTCGTCTACCACCCTCTCTACGCGCTGCTCCTCGCGGTCTGCCTCGCCGGCCTCTTCCGGCCCGCGGCCCGGAGGACGGCCGCGGGCGCCCTCGCCTCGTTCGGCCTCCTGCTCGTCGTCAACGGCACGTGGTGGTGCTGGTGGTTCGGCGATTCCTTCGGTAACCGGGCGTTCATCGAGGCGCTGCCGCCCCTCGTGCTGGCTTCGGCCGTCGCCCTGTCGCCTCGGGCCCCCCGCCGCCCCGGCGGCCCGCTGCTCGCCGCGGCCCTCGTCCTGGCCACCCTCCTGAACGCTTCTCTCTGGACGGGCTACGTCCTGAAGCGGTTCCCCCAGGACGGACGCCACTCCGTCCGGGCGGCCTGGCTCTGGTTCCTTCCCGGCGTCGCGCGCGAACCGGGCGAGGCTCGCGGAGCCGGGCGCTAGGACTCCGGCAGGAAGGGGACCACGCGGGGCGCGAGCGAAGCCGGCAGGCGCCGGGCGATCGCCGCCCGGAGCTCCTCCGGCGTCGAGCGGAGCGTCAGGTGCGTCAGGACGAGGGCCTCGTTCGCGAAGAGGTCCGCGCGCTCGGCGACGTCGTCGACGTGGAGGTGGCCGTAGTGCCGCGCGCGCGGGACGTCCTCCGGGTCGACGAAGGAGCACTCGAGGAGGAGGACCTTCGCCTCGAGCGCCGCGCGCGGGGCGGAGTCGAAGAAGCCGACACCCGTGTCGCCGGAGAAGGCGAGGAGGGGCCGCGCGCTCCTCGCCGTGATCTCCTCCCCCCGCAGGATCGCCTCGCGGACCTCCGCCTCCGGCCTCCCCTGCCACGCCGGGACGAGCCGGCGGCGCACCTCGCTCGCGACGAAGCCGAGGGCGGGAACCTTGTGGTCGGCACGGAAGGCCGCCACGGAGAGGTCGCGGCGAAGCTCGACCGCATCGCCCGGGGCGAGCGGCTCGACGGAGACGTGGTAGTCGACCCCCTCGAGGCCGCCGTGAAGGGCGAGGATCTGCCGCCACGCCGGGACGGCCGAGGCGTCGGTGAAGACGCGCGCCTCGGGGAGGCGCAGGAGGCGCCGCTGGGAGGCCCAGTAGGCGAGGCCCCCCGCGTGGTCGAGGTGGGCGTGAGAGAGGAAGAGGCTCGGGGCGGGGACGACGTCGGCCGGGCTCCGCCCGACGTCGAAGGCGAGGTCGAGCGAGGGGACGTGGAACCAGGTCTCGCGCCCCGCGACGGAGACGCCGCGGAACGGGATCCCGGCGAGGGTCATCGAGAGAGGCGCCCAGCGCTCGCGCTCGCTCACCGCCTCAGGATAACCGCCCGCCCCGGCCTATACTGCCGTGCCTTCATCCTTCGAGAACTTCCCGAGCGGGGGCGCCGATGGTCCTCTTCAACCACTCCACCCGCGAGCTGACGGCGAAGATCGTCTACTACGGCCCCGGCCTGTGCGGGAAGACGACGAACCTCCGCCTCCTCCACGAGAAGCTCGACCCGGCGACGACCGGGCGCCTCCTCTCCCTCTCGACGGCGCAGGACCGGACGATCTACTTCGACCTCCTCCCCGTCGAGCTCGGGAACGTCAAGGGCTACACCGTCCGCTTCCAGCTCTGCACGGTGCCGGGGCAGGTCTTCTACAACGAGACGAGGAAGCTCGTCCTGAAGGGCGCCGACGGGATCGTCTTCGTCGTCGACTCGCAGTGGTCGATGCTCTCTCACAACCTCGAGTCGTTCCAGAACCTGCGCGAGAACATGACCGAGCTCGGGCAGAGCGTCGACGACACGGCGGTCGTCATCCAGTACAACAAGCGCGACCTGCCGGGCGTCCTCTCCGTCCAGGCGCTCCAGGAGTCGCTCGGCTTCCAGCCGTACCCGTTCGTCGAGTCCGTCGCGGCCGACGCCCGGGGCGTCGTCGAGACGTTCAAGCTCGTCTCCAAGCTGACGTTCGTCCAGCTCCTCAAGCGCCTGCAGCGCCTCCCCGACGGCGAAAAGCTGGGGCCCGACTGGGTCTCCGCGGCGCCCCCGAGCTCGCAGCAGACCCACAAGATCCCGGCGGTCGGGGCCGAGCTCCTCGCCCTGACGAGCACCGTCGGCCCGGCGCCCGCCCCGCCGACGGACTCCCCCTTCGAGACGACCGGGTCCTGGCCGGGAATGGAGAAGGGCGAGGTCTTCGGCGAGACGATCCCGCCGTTCTCGGTCGAGCCGGCGCCCGAGCCTGCCCCTCCTCCCGCGGCCTCCGCCGAGGAGCCGCCGACGATTCCGTTCGAGGCGCCCCGGGCCCCTGCCGCGGAGGAGCCCGCCGAGGAGGCCGGGCCGCCCCCGGTC
>JBDIBE010000022.1:0-18118 GCA_039812785.1 Thermoanaerobaculia bacterium
TCGCCGCGATGGAGGCGCGGATCGGCCCCGCGACGAGGCTCGTCTACGTCTGCAACCCGGCGAACCCGACGGGCACGCTCTGCGATCCGGCGGCGCTTCGCGCCTTCTGCGAGAGGGCCGCGGCGAAGGCGATCGTCGTCGTCGACGAGGCCTACCGCGACTACCCCGCCCCCGGCCGCTTCGAGTCGATGCTCCCTCTCGTGAAGAAGGGGCTTCCCGTCGTCGTGACGTACACCTTCTCCAAGCTCCACGGCCTCGCGGGGATGCGGGTCGGCTACGCGATGACGACGCCCGCGCTCGCCGCCGCTCTCCGGAAGGTCCGCGTGGGGGGCGCCCCGCTCGCCGTCTCGAACGTCGCCGTCGCGGCCGCCTCGGCGAGCCTCGACGACGCGCCCTTCCTCGAGGCGTGCCGGAAGCGGACGATCGCCGGGCGGGAGGCTCTCGCGGCCTTCCTGAAGGAGGAGGGCTTCGCGACGCCCCCCTCCGAGACGAACTTCGTCTTCGTCCCGATGGCCTCCGGCGCCGCCGAGCTCGCGAAGGCGCTCGAGGCGCGCGGGATCCGCGTCTCGGCGCGCGACCCGAAGCTCGGCCTCCGCGTCACCGTCGGGACGGAGGAGGACATGGCCCGCTTCCGCGCGGCGTTCCGGGAGACGCGGGCCGCGCTCGGCGCGGCCTGAGCGCTACTTCGCCGCCTCGAAGACGACCTTCCCGCCGAGGATCGTCGCGAGGACGCGCGTCCCGGGGATCTCGTCGTCGGGGACGGCCGAGAGGTCGCGGGAGAGGACGACGACGTCGGCGAGCATCCCCGGCGCGAGCGTCCCCTTGATCCCTTCCTCGAACGCGGCGTACGCGTTCGCCACGGTGTAGGAGCGGAGCGCCTCCATCCGCGTCATCCGCTGCTCGGGGAAGAAGGCCGGCCCGCTCTTCGGCTGGCGCGTGACGGAGGCGTGGATCGACGCGATCGGGTCGACGTCCTCGACGGGCGCGTCGGTGCCGTTGCCGATCCGCGCCCCCGCGTCGAGGACGCGCCGCCAGGCGTACGCCCCTTCGCGCGCCCGCTTCTCGCCGAGCCGCGCGACGACGAACGGCGCGTCGGAGGGGCAGTGGATCCCCTGCATCATCGCGAGGACGGGGATCTTCGCGAAGCGCGGCACGTCGGCCGGGTCGAGGTGCTGCGCGTGCTCGATCCGGAACCTGAGGTCCTTCCCCGGGTGCCGGGCGAGGACCCTCTCGTAGACGTCGAGGACCTCGCGGTTGGCGCGGTCGCCGATCGCGTGGACGCCGAGCTGGTACCCCTTCGCGACCGCGATCTCCGCCGTCCTCTCGAGCTCCTTCATCGGGTAGGTGTTGAGGCCGGTGCTCCCCGGCGCGTCGGCGTAGGGGGCGAGGAGCCACGCCCCGCGCGAGCCGAGGGCGCCGTCGGCGAGGCGCTTGACCGCGCGGACGGTGAGGTGGTTCCGCCCCGCGCCGACGACGCGGACGCGGGCCGCCTCCCTCTCGAGCTCCTCGTTCGAGGCGGAGAGCATCGCGTAGACGCGGAGGCCGAGCGTCCCCGCCTCGGCCCGCTGCCGGTAGCGCGCGACGACGTCGAGCGGGCTCCCCGCGTCGTGGAGCGTCGTGATCCCCTTCCGGAGGCACTCCTCGACGGCGAGGTCGATCCTCCGGTCGAGGTCGGCGGTGACCTCGGCCGGAGTCCGCTTCGCGAGGTCGGCCTTCAGCGCGGCGTCGACGAGCTCCTCGGCGTTCTCGCGGAGGAGGCCGGTCGGCTCGCCCGCGGCGTCGTGCAGGATCTCGCCCCCGGCGGGCGGCTTCGTGTCGCGCCCGATGCCGGCCCGGCGGAGCGCCGCCGCATTCACGAAGACGGCGTGTCCGCTCGAATGGGAGAGGATCACGGGGTTCGCCGGCGAGGCGGCGCTCAGCAGGGCGTGGAGCGGGAACCCCTCGACGTTCGGCTCGGGGGGAGACGCCCAGTCCTTCTGGTGCCAGCCGCGCCCGAGGATCCACGCCCCGGGGCGCGCCTTCGCGGCGGCCGCCGCGACGCGGGAGACGATCTCGTCCCAGTCCCGCGCGCCGCGCAGGTCGAGGGCGATCCGCGCGTCGCCGATGCCGACAAGGTGCGCGTGGCCGTCGATGAGGCCCGGCATCGCCGTCCTCCCGGCGAGGTCGACGACGCGCGTCCCCCCGCCCCGGAGCTTCGCGATCTCGGCCGAGCTGCCGACGGCGAGGACGCGGTCGCCCGCGACCGCGAGCGCCTCGGCCTCCGGCCGCGCCGGGTCCATGGTGAGGACCTTTCCGTGGAGGAGGAGGAGGTCCGCCTTCTTCTCCGTCGCCGCCGCCAAGAGCACCCCCCCGAGGAGGATCGCCGCAAGCACACCGAGTCTCCTCACGCCGTCACCTCCGTCGCGGAGCGCCCGCGACCGGCGCATTCTCCTCCCCGCAGCGCGATTCCGGCCCCGGCCCCCGTTTCGGCTACCATCCGCCGCCAACCGCCATGAAGACGATCCTCCCGGGCCTCGGCACCGCCGCCCTCGGCGTCGCCGTCCTTCTGACGCTCGCGCTCGCCCTGACGACGAAGCTCTTCACGCTCCGCCCGCCGAGCGGGCCCGACGCGATGGGGCTCGTCGTCGTCTTCTTCCTCCCCGTCGTCGCGTGGCTCCTCGTCCTCTGCGCGGCGCTCGCCGCCGTCGGCGTCGGCGCCTTCGACGGGATGAGCCGGTCGCCGGGCGTGCCGACGCTCGCGGTCGCCGCCACGATCTTCGGGCTCGGCCTCCTCTCGGTCGGCGCCGCCGTCTTCTCGCTCGAGGTCCGCTACGCGTTCCGGACCGTCGCCGGCCTGGCGGGCGGCCTCCTCCTCCCCCTCGGCGTGATCGGGCTCCTCGGGTTCCTCCTCTGGGCGAAGCCCGCGGAGCTCGCGGCCGCCCGCTGGCTCCGGCCCGTCCAGCTCGGCCTCGGGGGCCTCGCGCTCCTCGCCTTCGCCGGGGGCCTCGTCCTCCTCGTCCTCCAGTCCGCCGAGAGCGCCCGCGTCGCCGAGGAGCGCCGCCGCGCCGACGAGGAGCGCGCGGCCGAGATCCGCGCCGAGAACGCGGAGCTCGCCAGGAGGCAGGACGAGGAGCTCGCGGCGCTCCCCGACGACGCGCCGATCGAGGAGTTCCTCGCGCACCTCTTCATCGACAAGACCGAGGAACACCACCGGAAGGCCATCGAGAGAATCCGGGCGCTGCCCGAGCTGACGGCGCGCCTCGCGGCCCGGCTCGAGAACGAGGCCCCGCTCCAGCGGGAGCACGTCCTGAACTTCATCGCGATGGCGGGCTCGCCCGACCCCGCCTGGGAGCCGCTCGTGCGGCAGGCGATCCTCCGCCTCGCGGCCGACTACCGCGCCGAGGCCAAGGACCTCTCGATCGGGCGGATCACTCACGTGAAGGGGCTCGCGTGGGGCGCTCTCCTCGCCGCCGAGACGTTCGGCCCGAAACGGTTCGAGAAGGAGGCCCGCGAGCTGCGCGACGCCGTCGCCGCGTGGCCGAACGAGGGCCCCCGCAACGAGGCCCTCGCGGTGGTCGACCTCTACCTCGCCGGCCGGCCCCTGCCGAAGGAGTAGCCGGCCGCCGTCAGCGGGGCGCGAGCCCGAGCGCCTTCGGCCAGCTCCCGGTCGGCTCCCACGGGGCCGGGTGGAACGCCCGCTCGACGAGCGTCTCGGCCATCTCCGTCACGATCCAGCGGAAGTTCTCCTCGCCGACCGAGTGGAGGTCGGCGTCGGGGGCGCAGTTCATGAAGTCGATGGCGTACGGGACGCCGTCGCGGACGGCGAACTCGACCGTGTTCATGTCGTAGCCGAGCGCGTCGCAGAGGGCGAGGGCGTCCTTCGTGACGCGGAGCGCCATCTCGTCGGGGACGGGCTTGCCCGCCACGGCCGAGTAGCGGGCGTGGTGCGGCTCCTTCGGCGCGTACGGCATGATCCGCACCTTCCGGCGGCCGGCGACCCAGCAGCGGTAGTAGTCCTCGAACTCGATCGCCTCCTGGGCCATCATCGCGAGGTCGCGCGTCTTGTCGTAGGCCTCGAAGAGCTCCTCGCGGCTGTGGACCTTGTAGACGTCCTTCCAGCCGCCGCCGTAGGCCGGCTTCATGAAGATCGGGAAGCCGAGGTAGCGGAAGACCTCGTCCCAGTCGACGAGGGTCAGGTTCCGGTACGACTTCTCGGTCGTGTTCGGCGGGTGCTCCTTGTGCGGGAGGAGGACGGTCCGCGGGACGGCGACCCCGACGGCGCGGGCGACGACGTTGTCGAAGAACTTGTCGTCGGCCGACCACCAGAAGGGGTTGTTGACGACCTGGACGCCGCGGGCCGAGGCGCACTTGAGGAACGTCCGGTAGAACGGCACCTCGTGGCTGATCCGGTCGAGGATCACGTCGTACGAGAAGCCCTGCTCCTGGGAGATGTGCCCGATCTGGACGGGCTCCCCCTTGACGGCGAGGCCGCGGCGGCGGGCGAGCTCGTTGATCTCGTGGCAGAGGGCCCAGGGGAAGGTGTCCTCCATGCCGAAAAGGACCCCGATCGTCTTCACGCTCACGCCTGCCTCCACGCACGGACGATTCGAACAGCGGAATCCTAGCAGGCGCCGGGCGGGCCGAGGCCCGATAGACTCCGCCGTATGAGGCGCGAGTACCACTCGTGGGTCAGCCATCACCTCGGCCGGACGATGGAGTTCCTCTGGTTCGGCGAGCGGGGCTACCCGGTCCTCCTCTTCCCGACGTCGATGGGGCGGTTCTGGCAGAACGAGGACTTCGGCCTGACCGGCGCCCTCGCCGACAAGGTCGACGCCGGCTACCTCCAGCTCGTCTGCGTCGACTCCGTCGACACCGAGAGCTGGTACAACAAGAACGCGCCCCCCGCCTACCGCGCCCGGCGGCACGACGACTACGACAGGTACCTGAAGCAGGAGCTCGTCCCGTACGTGGCGCACCGCGCCGGCCGGGGGGACATGGGCGTCTGCGGCGCCTCGTTCGGCGCCTACCACGCCGCGAACTTCGCCGGCCGCTACCCCGGGCTCGTGACGAAGGCCGTCCTCCTCTCCGGGCTCTACCACGTCGGTCCGTTCCTCGACGGCTACTGGGACGACCTCTGCTACTACCACTGCCCCGAGGCGTTCGTCTCGAACGCCGACGAGGGGCTCGTCCAGCGCCTCCGGCAGGTGGAGTGGATCGTCGCGACGGGCGAGCACGACTCGCTGATCGGCGAGAACCGCCACTTCGCCGGCGTCCTCCAGGGAAAGGGGATCGGCGTCCACGCCGAGTTCTGGCCCGGGGTCTTCGGCCACGACTGGCCGTACTGGCGCGAGGCCGTCCGGCGTTTCCTGTGAGGCCAAGGCGCCGCGTCCCGCAGGGCGGCGGCGCGGAAGAGATTCATGCAAACCGTTCTCAGCGCCGAGGATGCGGGGCGCCCCGGAAACCCGGGGACGGGATCCTGCGTACCAGAGCGCCAAGGTGAGGTGTCCATGACGTTCCCGAAACGAACCCTCGTCGCCGCCGCCGCCGCGGCCCTCCTCCTCGGAGGCCCCGCCGCGGCCCAGGAAGTCAAGGGGGAGGAGCACGTCCTGCCGAACGGGATGAAGCTCGTCCTCGTCTACAGGCCGGGCGAGCCTTCCGTCGCCGCCGGCTGGGCCGCGAAGGTCGGCAGCGCCAACGAGCGCACCGGCATCACCGGCATCAGCCACCTCTTCGAGCACATGATGTTCAAGGGGACGATGACCATCGGCTCGAAGGACCCGAAGCGGGACCTCGAGATCATGGCGGAGCAGGAGAAGCTCCGCGACGAGATGCGGGCCGAGGAGTCGAAGATGCGCGCGGCGTGGCGCCGGGGCGAGATCGACGACCTCATGAAGCCCGAGAACAGGACGCCGCGCTACAAGGAGCTCGAGGCGAAGTTCGACGCGCTCGTCAAGGAGCAGCGCGAGCTCCTCGTGAAGAACGAGTTCGACCGGATCTACACGAAGAACGGCGCGTCGGGGATGAACGCCTTCACGTCGAACGACATGACGGTCTACTTCATCACCGTCCCGAAGAACAAGCTCGAGCTCTGGTTCTGGATGGAGTCCGACCGCCTGAAGGACCCCGTCTTCCGCGAGTTCTACTCCGAGCGCGACGTCGTCTACGAGGAGCGGAGGCTCCGCGTCGAGTCGACCCCGACGGGGAAGCTCGACGAGGCCTTCGACTCGATCTTCTGGCACTCGACCCCCTACACGTGGCCCGTCATCGGCTACGCCTCGGACGTCGCGAACATCACGAAGCAGCAGGCCGACGACTACTTCGCGACCTACTACGCCCCGAACAACCTGACCGCCTTCCTCGTCGGCGACTTCGACAGGGCCGAGGCGCTGAAGCTCGCGAGCGAGTACTTCGGGCGGATCCCGCGCGGCAGGGTCCCGCCCCCCGAGGTCATCACGCTCCCGCCGAAGTGGGAGTACGACGTCCGCTTCGAGGGCGAGGCCGACACGAACCCGACCGCCGAGGTCCGCTGGCACACGGTCCCCTTCCAGCACAAGGACTCCTACGCCCTCGCCGTCCTCGCCGAGCTCCTCAACGGCCGGACGGGGCGCCTCTACAAGTCGATGGTCCTCCCGGCCGACGCGGTGGCGACGCAGGCGATGGCCTCGCACAACCCGTTCATCGGCCCGGCGAAGTACGCCGGCTCGTTCGTCGTCGGCGCCGAGGCCAAGGAGGGGAAGGCCCCTGCCGAGCTCGAGGCGAAGATCCTCGCCGAGGTCGAGAAGCTCAGGAAGGAGCCCGTCGGGGCCGACGAGCTCCAGAAGGTGAAGAACAACATCGCGGCGAACTCCTTCCGCCGCCTCTCCTCGAACTTCCCGATCCTCGTCCAGCTCCTCGTCAACGAGGCCTACGGCGACTGGACGGAGCTCAACTCCGGCCCGAAGAAGCTCGAGGCCGTCACGGCCGCCGACGTCCAGCGCGTCGCGCAGAAGTACCTCGTCAAGGACAACCAGGCGACCGCCCTCGTCTCGCGCAAGGCGGGCTCGGCCCCGTCCGCGGACGACGCGGCCCTCGCCGAGGTCCCCGAGCAGATGCGCCCGATGATCAAGCAGTCCCTCCAGAGGCTCGCCGCCGAGACGGACGCCGAGAAGCTCAAGGGGACGATCGCGAAGATGGAGGCCCAGTCCGGCCAGGTGCCGGCGGAGATGAAGAAGGGCTTCGACCTCCTCGTGGCGAAGGCGAAGGAACGCGCCGCCGAGCTCGAGGCGGCGGGGAAGAAGTGAGGAGCGGACGGTGAAGACGATGAAGAAGACCCTCCGGGCCTCCGCCCTCGCCCTCCTCGGCGCGCTCCTCCTCGCCCCCGCGGCGCAGGCGGTCCCGCCCCACCCGGACAAGCTGACGTACCCGAAGTTCGCCTACCAGCCGCCGACGGCGAAGGAGTACCGGACGGTCCTGAAGTCGGGCCCGGTCGCCTACGTCGCCGAGGACCGCGAGCTGCCGCTCGTCTCCATCAGCGTGACGCTCCGCGGCGGCACCTACCTCGACCCGGCCGGGAAGGAAGGGCTCGCCGACCTCGCGGGCTACCTCCTCGCCCGCGGCGGGACCGCGACGAAGACGGCGGAGCAGCTCGAGGAGCGGCTCGCCTTCCTCGCCGCCCAGCTCAACTCCTCCTACGGGATCGACCGCGGCTCCGTCTCCCTGAACCTCCTCGCCAAGGACCTCGACGAGGGGCTCGCGATCCTCCGCGAGGCGCTCACGGCGCCCCGCTTCCAGGACGACAAGCTGAAGCTCCGCAAGGACCAGCTCCTCTCCGACATGAAGTCGCGGAACGACGACACGGCCGACATCGAGCAGCGCGAGCGCGGCTTCCTCGCCTTCGGCGAGGGGTACTACGCGAACCGCTACCCGACGAAGGCCTCCCTCGACGCCATCACCCGCGACGACCTCCTCGCCTTCCACCGGAAGTGGGTCGACCCGAAGAACGTGATCGTCACGGCCGCGGGCGACTTCGGCAAGGGCGTCACGCGCGAGAAGATGATCGCGAAGCTCGACGCCCTCTTCGCGAAGTGGCCGTACAAGGGCGAAGCCGCCCCGTCCGTCCCGAAGCCGGCGCACGCGATGGCCCCCGGCCTCTACATCGTCGACAAGGACGTCAACCAGGGGCGCGTCTCGGTCATGCTCCCCGGCCTCTCCCGCGACGACGCGGACTACGACGCCGCCCTCGTCATGAACGACATCCTCGGCGGCGGCGGCTTCACGAGCCGCATCACGAACCGCGTCCGCTCCGACGAGGGGCTCGCCTACTCGGCCGGCTCCGGTCTCGTCGGCGGCGTCTGGTTCCCCGGCACGTTCCGCGCCTCCTTCCAGTCGAAGGTGCGCACGTGCGCCTACGCGACCGAGATCGTCCTCGAGGAGATGAAGAAGATCCGCGAGGCCGACGTGACGGACGAGGAGCTCCAGACCGCGAAGAGCTCCTTCATCGACACGCTCTCGCGCCGATTCGCCACGAAGGCCCAGACGATGGGCGTCTTCGCCGACGAGGAGTTCACCGGCCGGTTCGCGAAGCAGCCGGAGTACTTCCGGGGCTACGCGGCGGGGATCGAGAAGGTGACGAAGGCCGACGTGAAGCGGGTCGCGCAGCGCCTCCTCGCGACGGACAAGGTCGCCGTCCTCGCCGTCGGGAAGAAGGCCGACATGCTCGACCCCGACCCGAAGCACCCGGTGAAGTTCCCGGACCTGGCGGGCGGCAAGGTCGTCGACGTGCCGCTCCGCGACCCGATGACGATGAAGCCGATGGCGCCGGCGGCGAAGTAGCCTTCCCGGCCGCTCCGATGCGGTCCCGCGCCCCCCGGCCCCGCCGGGGGGCGCTTCCTTTTCGGCTATCGTTCCGCGCCATGCGCCGACCGCTCCTCCCCGCGACGCTCGCCCTCGCCCTGCCGCTCGCCGCCCTCCCGTCGGCGGCCGACGACGCCCCGGCGGCGAAACCCCCGCTCACGCTCGAGCGGGCCCACGCCGCCGAGCCTCTCTTCGAGGCGGCGCCGACGGGCTTCCGCTGGCGCGACGGGAGCCGCTTCACCTGCCTGAAGAAGGACGGGAGCGGCCCCGAGGCGAAGACGGCCCTCTGGGAAGAGGACGCCGCGACGGGGAAGGCGACGAGGCTCCTCGAGGCGATCCCCGTCGAGGGAACGGGCAAGGACGGGAAGCCGAGGTCCCTGCCGCTCGCCGGAGCGCAGTGGAACGAGGCGGGGACGGCGCTCCTCGTCGCGGCGGACGACGACCTCTGGCTCTACGAGCTCGGCGCGAAGGCGGCGAAGCGGCTGACCGACGACCCCGCCGAGGAGGAGCACGCGACCTTCTCCCCCGACGGGGCACGGGTCGCCTTCGTGAAGGGGAACGACCTCTGGTTCGTCGAGGCCTCGGGCGGCAAGGCGACGCGCCTCACCTCGGACGGGAGCCCGACCGTCCTGAACGGGCGCCTCGACTGGGTCTACGAGGAGGAGCTCGCGGGCCGCAACGGCGGGCGCGCCTACGAGTGGGCGCCCGACTCGTCGGCGATCGCCTTCCTCCGCCTCGACGTCGCGCGCGTCCCCGAGTACCCGATCGTCGACTTCCTCCCGACGAACGGGAGGCTGATGCCGCAGCGCTACCCGAACCCGGGCGACCCGAACGCCTCCCCCTCCGTGAAGGTCGTCTCGTGGGGCCCGGGCGGGAGCGGGCTCTCGACGTCCGCCATCGGCTTCGACGGGGAGACGACGCTCCTCGGCCCCGCCCTCTCGTGGACGCCCGACTCGAAGGCCGTCGCCTTCACGAAGATGGACCGGACGCAGACGGAGATCGAGGCGTTCCTCCTGCCGCGGGCGGGGAACTCGGTCCCGAGGAGCCTCCTGAAGGAGACGTCGGCCTCCTGGGTCAACTCCCACGCGCCGCCGCTCTTCCTCCCCGACGGCTCCGGCTTCCTCTGGCTCTCCGAGCGGAGCGGCTTCCTCCACCTCTGGCGCTTCCGGATGGACGGCACCGTCGTCGGGGCGGTCACCTCGGGGGAGTGGGCGATCACGGACGACCCGAAGGTCGACGCGAAGGCGGGGGCCGTCTTCTTCACGTCGACGAGCCCCGACCCGCGCGAGCGGCACCTCTTCCGGGTCGGGCTCGACGGGAAGGGGCTCGCCCGGCTCACGTTCGACAGGGGAACGCACCAGGCGCTCCCCTCGCCGGGCGGCAGGTACGTCCTCGACACCTTCTCGAACGTCGACACGCCACCGCGCGTCGTCCTCCGCCGGGAGGACGGGACGCTGATCCGGAGCGTCTTCGTCCCGAAGAGCTCCCTCGAGGAGTGGGCCCTCGCCACGACCGAGATGGGCTCGTTCAAGGGCTCCGACGGGACGACGTTCTACACGCGGCTCGTGAAGCCCGCCGGGTTCGACCCGGCGAAGAAGTACCCCGTCGTCGTCTACGTCTACGGCGGGCCGCACGCCCAGGTCGTCCAGGAGCGGTGGGGGTCGACCTCGCTCCTCGACCACGTCCTCGCCGGGAAGGGCTTCCTCGTCTGGGCGATGGACGGGCGCGGCTCCGGCGGGCGCGGCCTCGCGTTCGAGGCGGCGATCCTGAAGAAGCTCGGCGAGGTCGAGCTGAAGGACCAGCTCGAGGGGGTCGAGCAGCTGAAGAGGCTCCCCTTCGTCGACGGGAGCCGCCTCGGCCTGAACGGCTGGTCCTACGGCGGCTACATGACGCTCTACGCCGCCACGCGCGCCCCGGGCCTCTGGAAGGCCGCCGTCGCGGGCGCGCCCGTGACGCACTGGAAGTACTACGACTCCATCTACACCGAGCGCTACATGAAGCTCCCGAAGGAGAACCCCGAGGGGTACGAGGCGTCGGCTCCCCTTTCCGAGGCCGGGAAGCTCCAGGCGAAGCTCCTCGTCCTCCACGGGACCGCGGACGACAACGTCCACATGCAGCAGTCGATCGCCTTCCTCGACGCCCTGAACAGGGCGAGGAAGGAGTACGTCTTCGCGCCGTTCGCCCGGATGAAGCACGGACCCCGCGATCCCGCGACCCGGCGCTCGGTGAACGAGCGGATCCTCTCGTTCTTCGAGCAGAACCTCTAGGATGGGCGAGGAGGCACAGATGGCACACCCCGTGAAGGACCCCGTCAGCTGGATGTACCCCGCCCTCGAGCCGTACCGCACCGGGAGGCTCCGGGTCTCGGAGCTCCACGAGCTCTACTGGGAGGAGAGCGGCAACCCCCAGGGCAAGCCGGTCGTCTTCCTCCACGGCGGGCCGGGAGGCGGGACCGACGGGAAGATGCGCCGCTTCTTCCACCCCGGGAAGTACCGGATCGTCCTCTTCGACCAGCGCGGCAGCGGGAAGAGCACGCCCTACGCGAGCCTCGAGGCGAACACGACCTGGGACCTCGTCGACGACATCGAGAAGCTCCGCGAGCACCTCGGCATCGGCAAGTGGCAGGTCTTCGGCGGGTCGTGGGGCTCGACGCTCGCCCTCGCCTACGCCGAGACGCACCCCGACCGCGTCACCGAGCTCGTCCTCCGCGGGATCTTCCTGCTGCGGCGGAAGGAGATCGAGTGGTTCTACCAGGAGGGGGCGTCGATCCTCTTCCCCGACGCCTGGGAGCCGTACCTCGCGCACATCCCGGAGGCCGAGCGCGGCGACCTCGTCGCGGCCTACCACCGGCGCCTCACGAGCGACGACCCGGCCGTCCGCCTCGCCGCGGCGAAGATCTGGAGCGGCTGGGAAGGGGCGACCTCCAAGCTCCTCCCCGACGCGTCGTTCACCGGGCACTACGAGGAGGACGAGTTCGCCCTCGCCTTCGCCCGGATCGAGGCCCACTACTTCCAGAACCGCGGCTTCTTCGAGGTCGACGACCAGCTCCTGCGCGACGTCGGCCGGATCCGGCACATCCCCGGCGTCATCGTCCAGGGGCGCTACGACGTCGTCTGCCCGATCTTCAGCGCCTGGGCGCTCCACCGCGCCTGGCCCGAGGCCGACTTCGTCGTGACCCCCGACTCGGGGCACAGCGCCTTCGAGCCGCCGAACAGCCGCGCCCTCGTCGCCGCCACGGACCGCTTCGCCGCCCTGTGACCCGCGTCCGTCTCCCGTCCCGCGCGCCCGGCGCGCGGGACGGGCTCCACGGAAAACGGACCTGACCCCGTGCTCGCGGCCTCCCTCGCGCTCGCGGCGATCGCCCTCGTCTTCCGGCTCGTCTCGCCGTCGGAGATCCGCGCCCTCCTCGACCTCCACCTCCTCTCGCTCTTCCTCGTCCTGATCCTCGCGGTCGAGTGCCTGAAGCTCTCCGGCCTCGTCGAGAAGGTCGTCGCGCGCGTCCTCTCGCGCGTCCGCTCCGAGCGGGCGCTCGCCGCCGCGGCCGTCCTGACGACCGGGGCCGTCTCCGCGATGGTGACGAACGACGTCGCCCTCCTCCTCGTCGTCCCGTTCACGCTCGCCTTCGAGAAGGTGGCCCCGGAGTTCGACCCGGTCCGGGTCGTCGTCCTCGAGATCCAGGCCGCGAACCTCCTCGGCTGCCTGACGCCGACGGGCAACCCGCAGAACCTCCTCCTCTTCTCGCGCGGCGGCTTCACGACGGCCTCGTTCTTCGCCGCGCAGCTCCCGTGGGTCGCCGGGATGGCGCTCGCGACGCTCGCGCTCGTCCCCGTCCTCGTGCCGAAGCGGCCGCTCCCCGCGCCTCCCGAGGGCGACCGCCCCGTCGAGCCGCGCCTCGCGACGGCCGGGCTCTTCCTCCTCTCGCTCCAGCTCCTCGCGATCTCGCAGGCGGTCCCGCGGCTCGTCCCGCTCGTCGCGGCCGTCCCCGCGGCGGCGCTCCTCGGGCGGCGCCTCCTCGCGACGGACTTCACGCTCCTCGGCGTCTTCTCCGCCCTCTTCGTCGGCGTCGAGGGGCTCCGCCGGTCGGCCCTCTTCGCGACGCTCGACCCCGTCTCTCTCCTCGGCGCGACGCCGGCGGGCTTCGTCGTCTCGGGCGCGCTCCTCTCGCAGGCCGTCTCGAACGTCCCGGCGGCGATCCTCCTCGCGCCCGCGGCCGCGCAGGCCGGGGGCGGCGCGTTCTTCGTGGCGCTCCTCTACGGCGTGAACGCGGGAGGGTGCGGAACGCCGATCGCGTCCCTCGCGAACCTCATCGGGGCCGACCTCTACCTCCGGGGGCGGGCGCACCGCGCCCCGTTCTGGCGGCTCTTCCTCGCCGTCTCCTTCGCGCTCCTCGCGGTCGCGGTCGGGCTGTCGCTCCTCCTCGCGCCGCGCCCCTGACCTACGCCGTGCGGCGGCCGACCCAGCGGTCGTAGGCGAGGAGGGCGAGCGTCGAGACGAAGCCGAGGGAGGAGAGGATCGTCCAGGCCTTCGCCGGCTGCATCGTCTCCTTCAGGTACTTCTGGAGGAGGAGGCCGCCGATCGGCCCGGCCAGGAGCGCCCCGAGGGCGATCGGGAGGAAGGCGAAACCCATGAACGTCCCGACCTGCTCCTTCGGGGCGAGGTCGGCGACGTACTCGTAGTAGCGCGGCGCCTGGAGGACCTCGCCGAGGGCGAGGAGGAACATGGCGAGCGCGGCGGCCTGCCAGGTCTGCGAGACGACGAGGAGGAGCCAGGAGCAGCTCCCGACGCCGATCCCGAGCGTCATCTGGGGCACGGGCCTCACCTTCTTCATGAGCGCCGCGATCGGGACCGTCAGGAAGATGACGGAGAACGACTCGAGCGAGGCGATGAGCTCGAAGCGCTCCACATGGAGGACGTCGCGGAGGTAGAAGGGGAAGAGGTCGTAGACCTGCCAGAACATCACCCAGAAGCCGGTGAAGATGACGAGAAAGCCGATGAAGCGCCCGTTCCCGAAGACGAGCGCCGCGTCGCGGAGGACCTTCCCGAGCGTCCTCCTCTCGGCCTCCGGGACGCCGTCCGGCTCGCGGAAGAAGAGGAGCGTTCCGGCGAAGAGGACGAGCGAGGTGAGCGAGGCCCCGAGGAGGACCTGCGCGATGCCGAGGGAGACGCGGACCTGGCTCGCGAGGACCGGGCCGAGCCAGCCGCCGACGTTCACGAGGGTGTAGTAGATCGAGTAGCCGAGCGACTTGGTCTCGTGGGTCGTCGTCCGCGCGACGGTGCCGACGATGCACGGCTTGATGAGCGAGCCGCCGACCGCCGTGACGAGGAGCGCCATCACGACCCACGCCTTCGCGCCGACGGCCGCGACGAGCCCCCGCCCCGCCGGCAGGCCCGAGAGGGCGATCAGGGAGTAGCCGACCGCGTAGATCGCGAAGCAGGCCGCGAGGCTCTTCCTGAACCCGTAGCGGTCGACGAACGGCCCCGCCAGGATCGGGAGGAAGTAGACGGCGAAGCCGTAGAGGCCGACGAGGCTGACCCCGAGCGGCCCGAGGCCGACCGTCTCGGCGAGGAAGACCGCGAGGACGATCTTCGAGCCGTAGAAGGAGAAGCGCTCGAAGAGCTCGAGGACGTTGGCGACCCAGAAGCTCCGGGCGAACCCGGACTTCAGCTCGGAGAGGCGTGCGGCGAGGTCCACGGGCGCTCCTTGGCGGGGGCGTTCGGTCGAACGCGGCATCTTCGGGGCGCCGCCGGGGCGCGTCAACCGCCGCGCGCGTTTGCGAGAATCGAAGCCACCGGAGGAACGCGATGCCCGAGACGGAGCGGTACGACCTCGTCGTCGTTGGGGCCGGCCCGGCCGGAGAGAAGGGAGCGGCGCTCGCGGCCTACTTCGGCCGGCGCGTCGCGGTCGTCGAGAAGCGCCCCGAGCCGGGCGGGACGTCCGTCCACACCGGGACGCTCCCCTCGAAGACGCTCCGCGAGACGGCGCTCTACCTGACGGGCTTCCGGAGGCGCGAGGTCTACGGGATGTCGCTCCGGCTCGACCGGAAGCGGAGCCTCCGGCAGCTCCTCGGACGCCTCGCGGACGTGACCTCCCGGCAGACCCGGCAGATCGACCGGAACCTCGAGCGGCACCGGATCGAGACGGTGACGGGGCGCGGCCGGTTCCTCGACGCGGGGACGCTCGCCGTCCTCGACGCGGACGGGCGGGAGACGCGGAGGCTCTCCGCCCCCGCCTTCCTCGTCGCGACCGGCTCCTCGCCGCTCCCGCCGCGCGGGCTGACGTTCGAGGACCCCGACGTCGAGGACTCCGACTCGATCCTCGACCTCGACCGGATCCCGCACTCCCTCGCCGTCGTCGGCGGCGGCGTCATCGGCTGCGAGTACGCCTCGATCTTCGCGGCGCTCGGCGCGCGCGTGACGCTCGTCGAGGGGCGCGACCGCCTCCTCGGGTTCCTCGACGCGGAGCTCTCCGCGGCGCTCACGGTCTCGCTCGAGCGGATGGGGGCCGACGTGATCCTCGGCGACGCCGTCGAGGGGCTCGCGCGGGCGCCCGGCCTCGCGGAGGACGCGCTCCGCCTGCGCCTCCGCTCGGGCCGGGAGCTCGTCGCCGGGAAGGTCCTCTTCTCCGCCGGCCGCCGCGGGAACACGGAGGGGATCGGCCTCGAGGCGGCGGGCGTCGCCTTCGACGCGAAGGGGCGGATCCCGGTCGACGCCGACCTCCGGACGAACGTCCCCGGCATCTACGCGGCCGGCGACGTCATCGGGTTCCCCGCCCTCGCGGCGACCTCGATGGAGCAGGGGCGCAAGGCGGCGCGGCACGCGCTCGGCCTCCCCGCGCCGGAGCGCGAGCTCCCCTTCCCGTACGGCGTCTACACCGTCCCCGAGATCTCGATGATCGGCGCGACGGAGGAGGAGCTGAAGGCGAAGGGGATCGCGTACGAGGCCGGGCGGGCGCGCTACGAGAACAACGCGCGCGGCCAGATCGTCGGCGACCTCGACGGCTTCGTGAAGCTCCTCTTCGACCCGGCGACGAAGCGGCTCCTCGGCGCCCACCTCCTCGGGACGAACGCGACCGAGCTCGTCCACGTGCCGCAGATGACGATGGCGCACGGGGGCGGGCTCGACGACTTCCTCGACGCCGTCTTCAACGTACCGACGCTCTCCGAGTGCTTCAAGTACGCGGCCTACGACGGCCTCCAGCGGCTCTCGCACCACGGGAGCGCCGTCCCCCTCGAGTCCGCGGCGCCCGTCGCGGACGGCGAGGTCCTCCCGCCCGGGGCGCGCGCCTGGTTCGTCGGCGTCGACCTGACCGACCTCTCGGCCGCCCGGCCCCGCCCCGTCGACGTCGCCTTCATGGATCGCTGGCGGCGCGTCCGCTTCGCGAAGTGGGCGTTCGCCCCGGACGGCGCCGGACTCCTCCCGGACGACGTCCTCCGGGACGGCGCGGTCGTCGCGATCGACGGGCCGCAGGGGCTCGCCGCGAAGGGAAGGACGATGCGCGAGGGGGAGCGCGAGCTCCGCTGCGCCGGGAAGACGCCCGACGCGCTCCCGGCGCCGGGCGCCTTCCCCTACGCCGGCTTCCTCCGCGGGAGCGTCCTCCTCTTCGCCGCGCTCCGCGCACGCGGGCTCGGCGTCTTCGGAGAGGCGCCGTACGACCACGCCGTTCTCCTCGAGGTCTATCCCGCGGACCTCTGGAAGAAGTGGGCCGGGCGGACCCTTCCGCGGAAGACGGCCGCCGAGGGGCGGCGCGCGCGATGGGACCTCCTCCGCGGGCAGGGGCTCGAGCTGCCGCTCGGCCCCGCGGAGATCACCCACGACCAGCTCGACGCCGCCGCGGCCGCGCTCGCCGCCTACCTCTGGGCGACGGGGCGGACGAACGCCTGGGGGGCGCCGCCCGCCTGGGACGGGGCCGCGGGCGTCCTCAGGGAAGGGCTCGTCGTGAGCGCCTGAGGCCCGCGGGCCTCAGCGCTTGCGGTCGCGGGTGACGAGCCAGCCGACGAGGACGCCGACGGCGAGGGCGCCCGCGGCCATCAGGAAGGCGTTCTCGCGCCCGACCCGGTCCACCTGGCGCCAGCGGCGGGCGAGCTCCTCCTTGACCTGGCGCTGGAGCTTCCGCCCCTCGGCGCCGGCCTTCTCGAGCGCGTCCTCGATCTTGTCCGCCACGTCCTCCACGGCGTCGTCGGTCTTCTCGCGGACCACCGCGGCGCTCTCGCGAATCGAGCCGACGATCCTGTCGACGTCGACCTTCGACATCTTTCACCTCCGGGGCCCGTCGCCGGGCCGCCCCGATTCTCGCAGAGCGGCGGCCCCCGAGGAGTCCGCTAGAATTCCCGTTCCTTGGATTCGCGTACGTTCCTCCGGGCCCTCTACCGCGCGGCGGTCTCCGCCGTGGAGCCCGGCCGGCTCGTCTCCGAGGCGCTCTCCCGGCGGGGGAGCGCCGTCGTCGCGCGCTCCGTCTCCGACCCGGGCCGTCGCGAGTTCGTCTTCGTCCCGCGGCGCGTCTGCCTCCTCGCGGCCGGGAAGGCCGCCGTCCCGATGGCGGCGGCCGCGCACCGGGCCCTCGGCCCGCTCGTCACCGACGCCCTCGTCGTCGCGCCGGACGGCGCCGCGGAGGAGAGCGCCCCGCCCGTCGGCCGCTTCCTCGCGACGGCCCACCCCGTCCCCGACGAGCGGAGCGTCGCCGCGGGGCGAGCGGCTCTCGACCTCGCCTCGGGGCTCCACCGGGACGACCTCCTCCTCGTCCTCCTCTCGGGCGGCGCCTCCGCCCTGATGGCGCTCCCGGGGGAGGAGATCAGCCTCGACGACAAGACGCGGACGGTCGACCTCCTCGCCGCCGCCGGCGCCTCCGCCTCCGACGTCAACCTCGTGAGGAGCGCCCTCTCGCGCATCAAGGGAGGCCGGCTCGCCGCGGCCGCCCGCGCCGCCGACGTCGTCACGCTCGTCCTCTCGGACCTCGGCGACGAGGGCTGGCACCTCGTCGCCTCGGGCCCGACGCTCGGCGTCCCGCCGACGCGGCGGGACGCGCTCTCGGTCCTCGAGACCTACCGCCTCCTCGCGCTCGTGCCTCCCGCCGTCCGCTCCTGGCTCCTCTCGACGCACCCCGAGAGCGTCCCGCGCGACGGCGGGCAGCGCTGGAGCCTCCTCCTCGCCGACATCCGGACGGCGATCGAGGGGGCGCGCCGCGAGGCGGTGCGCCTCGGCGCCGACGTCCGCGTCATCCCCGATCTCCTCGGGGGCGAGGCGCGCGCGGCCGCCCGCAGGCTCGCCGTCGCCGGCGCCTGCGCCGGGAACCTCCTCCGGCGGCCCGGCG
>JBDIBE010000023.1:0-18084 GCA_039812785.1 Thermoanaerobaculia bacterium
CTCGGCGAAGCCGCGCGCGCCGCCGCCCCCGAGAGCGAGGCCGACCTTCGGAGGGACCTCGCGCGTCGGGACGGGCGTCGGCGCGGGCGTCGGCGCCGGGGGCGGGGCCGGCGGAGGCGCCGGCGAGCAGGCCGCGAGGACGGCGGCCAGGGCCGCCGCCCCGAGGAGGCGGCAGGTCACGCCGTGGCCTCGCCCTTCGCGGGGCGATCCTTCGCGCTCCTCGCGAGCGCGAGGACGGAGAGGGCGGCGCAGAGGAGGAAGGAGACGAGGAAGATCGCGAAGACGCCCCACTGGGCCGACGTCGCGGGCGCCGCCCCGGCCTTCGCCGCCTCGACGTAGAGGTCGCGGAGCTGGTGGCGGGTGACGAGCATGAAGACCATCGCGAGGCCGAAGAGCTCGAGCGCGTGCCGCACGGAGGAGCGGTCGGCGAGCGGGTCCCGCACGCGGGCGAGGAAGACGAGGAGGCCGAAGCCCGCGGCGATCCCGATCGTGAACGGAGCCATCGTCGCGGCGCCGCCGCGCATCATCCCGAGGAGGACCTCGCGCGGGACGGAGATCGTCAGCCAGAGGCCGACGACGAGCTGGAGGACCGTCGCGAGGAGCGCGACCTTCACGCCGAAGGAGGCGCGGGCCGAGGCCTCTGCGCGCCCGTGCTCCGCCGGAGGCCTGCGGACGGCGAGCCAGGCGAGGAGGATCCCGCCGAGCGTCACGCCCGCGAGCGTGAAGTGGAGGAAGCGGGGGAGGACGGCGCGGTCGGCGAGGGCCGTCCAGGGGTTCGCGAGCGCCGCCTCCCAGCGCGCCGGCTGGACGGAGAGGAGGTGGACGACGACCTGGATCGCCGCCACGGCGAGGAAGAGGAGCGCCGACAGCGCGAAGGGCAGCGCCGCCCCCTTCCCGGCCCGGAGCCGGTGCTTCGCCGAGTAGGTGAGGTAGTAGGCCGCCATCAGGAGGAGGAGGAGACCGAGCCAGGCGGGCGCGAGGATCACCGTCGCCGAGTAGAAGAGGCGCCCGTAGAGCACCTGCAGGAAGAGGAGCGGCGCGATCCCGAAGGTGATCGTGAGCGAGATCGCCCAGGTGTTGATCTCGGCGAGGAGCCTCGCGACGGGCCGGCCGAACGCGCGGTCGCGGTCGAAGGAGGCGAGAGTCCCGAGGATCGAGGCGCCGAGGACGACGTTCACGCCGACGACGTGGACGGCGAACGTGACGAGCCAGAGGGCGTGGAAGAGCCACGGCGGGCCCGGGACGGGCATCGGGTCGAGCGCGGGGAGGGGCATCTCAGCGGGCATGCGTCGCCTCCGCCGCCTGCGGCGCGCCGAGGGTGGCGAGCCACCCCGCGAGCGCCTGGAGCTCCTCGTCGGTCCCGACGAAGGGGGGCATGAAGGGGTAGTCGGGCTTCACGTCCCTGCCGGCGGCGCGGGCCTTCCAGTTGGCCCCGTCGTCGCGGAGGGCGCCGAGGAAGAGCGCCGCGAGGTCGGCGTCCATCGATCCCGCGACGCGCCGGATCGAGAGGTACCCGTCGCGCGTGTGGCAGGAGGAGCACTCGGCGCGGAAGACGGCCTCGCCCTTCGGCACCGCCCGCCCGCCCGCCTCCTTCGTCGCCCACACGGCCTTGGAGAGGATCCCCTTCTCGTTCAGGGCGTCGATCTCGTCGAGGCGGACGCCGTTCGAGAACATCCGCTCCGAGATCACCCATGGCTTGCGGACGCCTTCGCGGACCCGCTCGTAGCCGGCGAGGACCCCGGCCGAGGCGAGAAGCGCGAGGAGGGCGACGGGCCACGCCTGGAGGCGCGGGAAGGCGAGGACGAGGAGCGCGAGGACGGCGGCGACGGCGAACATCCGGACCGTGTGCGTGCGCCCGGTGGCGAGCATCGCGAGGAGAGGCTTCTCGCCGAGGAAGAGCCTCTGGACCGACTCCGGGAGCGCCCTCTCCCACGCGACCCAGCCCGCGCCGGCGAGGGCGAGGCCGGCGGCGCCGACGCCGGCGAGAACCCGCGAGAGGCGCGCCCGCGCGGGACGGTCCCTCTCGCGGAGCGCCGCGAAGGCCATGAAGGCCGCGCCGAGGGCGAGGCAGAGGCCGGTGCGGAAGAGGATCCCCGGGAGATAGGTCGGGTTGAGGAAGCCGTCGGCGACGGAGAGGGTCGCCGGGAAGCGCCCTGGCGTCAGCATGAAGCCGAGGATCCCCTGGATGACGACGAGGGACATGAACGCCGCGAAGGCGTAGAGCCAGATCAGGAGGAGGTGCGTCTTCGGGGAGACCTTCTCCCACGTCGCGACCCAGGCGAGGGCCGTGACGACCTCGAGGAGGAAGAACGCCCACTCCGTCGCCCAGGCCCAGACGAACGTGTGGATGAGCGAGGAGGTGGCCGCAGGGTGGACGACGCCGATCGTGAACCAGATCCCGACGCCCGAGATCGCCCCGAAGACGGTCGACAGGAGGAGGAGGATCGTCGACGACCGCTTCACGAGGTCCCGCATCGGCCGGTCGCCCCGCCTCACGGCGGCCGTTTCGAGCCCCGCCATCACGAGGCCGCCGCCCACCGCGAAGTGCGAGACGACGACGTGCAGGATCGCGACGACGGCGATCAGGACGCCGCCGCCCGCCGCGAATTCCCGGATCGGGTAGTCCATCCCCGCCTCCTCGCCGCCTTCAGGAGATGCGGCGCCCCTCGTAGAGACCGTCGTAGGCGTATTTCGAGAAGTAGCGCTCTGAAGGGTCCGTCAGGAGGGTCACGACGCGCTTCCCCGCGCCGAGCTTGCGCGCGAGCCGCTTCGCCCCGGCGAGCGCCGCGCCGGACGAGGCGCCGGCCGGCAACCCGAGGCGGCCGAGGGCGTCGACCATTGCGTAGCTCTCGGCATGGGGGATCGTGAAGACGCCGTCGGCGAGCGAGCGGTCGAACGTGGCGGGATAGAAGGCGTTCCCGATCCCCTCGACCATGTGGACGCCCGTCCCGTCGCCCCCTCCGTAGATCGAGTCGGGGGGCTCGACGCCCCAGCAGGCGACCGCCGGGTCCCTCTCTTTCAGGTACCGCGAGATCCCCGTGAACGTCCCCCCCGTTCCCACGCCGAGGGCGATCCCGTCGATCCGCCCGTCGAGCTGCTCCCAGACCTCGGGCCCGGTCGTCTCGTAGTGGATCCGGGGGTTCGCCGGGCTCTCGAACTGCCGCATCGGGACGGCGCCCGGGATCGTCGCGGCGAGCTCGTTCACCTTCGCGACGGCTCCGGGGATTCCCGAGCCGTGCGGCACCAGGACGACGTCGCCCCCGAGGCCCCGGATGAGGAGCATCTTCTCGCGCGCGTAGCCCTCGATCATGACGATGACGACGCGGTAGCCGCGCGCCGCGCCGACGAGGGCGAGGCCGACGCCCGTGTTCCCGGCCGTCGCCTCGAGGATCGTCCCCCCGGGCTTCAGGAGGCCCCGCTCCTCGGCGTCTCGGACGAGGCCGAGGGCCGTCCGGTCCTTCACGCTCATCCCGGGGTTCAGGTACTCGAGCTTGGCGAAGACGTCCGCTTCGCCCGGCTCCTTCAGGGCGCCGAGCCGGACCATCGGGGTCCTCCCGATCAGCTCGACGACGCTCTCGACGACGCGCATGCACCGCTCCCCGGGGCCCGGCGGGCGCGGCGCGCTCCGGGCGAAGGCCCCTTGTAGGCGGGGGAGGAAGACAAGTCAAGACAGCCAAACGGCCGCCCGGGCGGGGGTCCAACCCGGGAAAGCCGAGGTCCGATGCTAGGATGCCCCGTCGGCGGGCGCCCCGCGCGCTCCCGAATCCCGAAGAGGTGCTCAGAGAGATGTCCGACGTCAAGAAGCTGCGTCCCGCGAGCCGGATCGTCCACGCCGGTCAGCGCACCTGCCCGCTCACCGGCGCCGTCGCGACGCCGATCTACCAGACGTCGACCTTCGCGTTCAGGGACACCGACGAGGGAGCCGCCCGCTTCGGCGGGACCGACCCGGGCTACAAGTACACCCGCCTCGGCAACCCGACCGTCGCCGCGCTCGAGGAGTGCATCGCCGAGCTCGAGGGGGGCTGCGGGGCCCTCGCGGCCTCGACCGGGATGGCGGCCGTCCACACGGTCTACTTCACCCTCCTCGGGGCGGGCGCGCACGTCGTCGGCACCGACGCCCTCTACGGCGCGAGCCGGATGATCCTCGAGAAGGAGTACTCGCGCTTCGGCGTCACGGGGACGTTCGTCGACACGTCGGATCCCGCGAACGTCGAGAAGGCGATGCGGCCGGAGACGAAGCTCGTCTACCTCGAGACGCCCGCGAACCCGACGCTGAAGCTCTGCGACATCCGCGCCATCTCCGAGATCGCCCACGCCCGCGGGGCGCTCGTCTGCGTCGACAACACGTTCGCCTCGCCCCTCCTCCAGCAGCCGTTCGAGCTCGGGGCCGACGTCGTCCTCCACAGCATGACGAAGTTCCTGAACGGCCACAGCGACGTCGTGGCCGGGATCGTCGTCGCGAAGGACCCGGCCCTCTACGCGCGCCTCCGGGCCGTCCACGTGAACGTCGGGCCGACGATGGACCCGCACCAGGCGTGGCTCGTCTTCCGCGGCGTCAAGACGCTCGGGCTCCGGATGGAGAAGGCCCAGGCGAACGCCCTCGTCGTGGCCCGGTTCCTCGAGGCCCATCCGAAGGTCTCCTGGGTCCGCTATCCCTTCCTGCCGAGCCACCCGCAGCACGAGCTCGCGAAGAGGCAGATGGCCGGGGGCGGCGCGATCGTCTCCTTCGGCGTCAAGGGGGGGCTCGAGGCGGGACGGACCCTCATGAACTCCGTGAAGCTCGCGACGCTCGCCGTAAGCCTCGGCGGCGTCGAGACGCTCATCGAGCACCCGGCCTCGATGACGCACGCGAGCGTGCCGAAGGCCGAGCGCGAGAAGGCCGAGATCTCGGACGACCTCGTCCGGATCGCGATCGGCTGCGAGGACGCCGCCGACCTCGGCGACGGCCTCGAGCAGGCCCTCGCGAAGGTCTGACCCTCAGGCCCGGAACTCGGTCAGGAAGCTCTCGGTCTCCGCGAGGACCCGCTCCGGGTCCTCGCGGTGGGGGAAGTGCCCCAGCCCGGCGAGGACGACGGTCCGGACCGGCCCCGAGACGGCCCCGGCGATCGCATCGACCTGCGCGAGCGTCCCGTACTCGTCCTTCGCGCCCTGGATCACGAGCAGGGGGCAGCGGAGCGGACGGATCGCCTCGACGGCCGAGAAGCCCCGGAACTCCGGGCCGCGCCACGTCTCGCTCCAGCCCCTGAAGACGGCCTCCGTCTTCGCGCCGTGGTGCCTTTCGAGCCGGGCCGGGAGGTCGGTCGAGCGCCACGCGGCGACGGTCTCGTCGATCCCCGCGAGAGTGACCTCCTCGACGATCACGTGCGCCGCGATGGTGACGACCGCCGCCGGGACGTCGGGGAAGGCCGCCGCGAAGAGGAGCGCGATCGATCCGCCGTCGCTGTGCCCGAAGAGGACCGGCCGCTCGATCCCGGCCTGGCGCAGCACCTCCGGGAGGCGCTCCCGCGCCTCCACCTCGAGGAAACGGTGGTCGGGGGGCGCGGGCCTCGGGTCGCTCTTCCCGAAGCCGAGCCGGTCGAACGCGAGCCCCTCGCGTTTCAGGTCGGCGCAGAGGCGGTCGGGGAGGCCGCGCCAGAGCGAGACGGCGCCGAGGGCGTCGTGAAGGAAGACGACGGGGGCGGCGCCGGGCTTCACGTCGGGAGGGACGATCCGGACGGCCTCGAGGCGCCCCTCGGGGAGGCGGACCTCGACGGGATGGCGGCGGACGGGAAGGGACGGCACGCGGCGATTCTCGCGGCCCGAAGTCGGTGCGACAAGCGGGCCGGCGCCGATGATTCCCCGTCGCACCTTTCTCGCGCGCGAGCCTGTAATCTGTCGGGGGAGGAGTCCTTGAGGTTCCGTCGCCTCGTCGCGTTCCACGAAGCCGGCCGCACCGTCGTCGCCTGGGACGCGGGCCTGCGCCTGCCCCGCGTCTCGATCTACCCGGAAGAGCACACCCGCGGTCGGATCCTCGTCGGTCAGGAGTTCCCCGAAGGGATCTCCGCGGACGACCGGCGCGAGCAGTGGGTCTACCTGCGCCTCCTCGCCGCGGGGCCGCTCGCCGTCGTCATGGCCGGAGGCCGCCTCCCCGTCGAGCCGCACGTCGGCATCGAGATCGACACGCGCCGTATCGCGCTCCTCGCGAGGCGCGCCGGGGTCGAGATCGACGCCGTCCTCCGCGAGACGGCGACGCGCCTCGCCTACCTCTGGGAGCCGGTCGAGGCCGTCGTGAACGCCCTCCTCCTGAACGGCTCCGTCTCGGGCTCCCTCGCCGCGCGTCTCATCCGCGCGAGCCACCCGGGCGAGCTCCTCGAGGAGTAGGCGGCCGCCGGAAGGCGGCGGGGAAGGGCCCGCGCCCCTCCCCGCCGCGGGCTGTCAGCGGGCGCCGGCCGCAGGGGCGGAGGTCGCGAGGAGCCCGCGCTTGGCGAGGAGCGGCTCCACGCGCGGCTCGCGGCCGCGGAACGCCTTGTAGAGGCTCATCGCCTCGTCCGTGCCCCCCTTCTCGAGGATGTTCCTCCGGAAGGAGGTCGCGGTCGCCTTGTCGAAGATCCCCTTCTCCTTGAACGCCTCGAAGGCGTCGGAGTCGAGGACCTCGCTCCAGAGATAGCTGTAGTAGCCGGCGGAGTAGCCGCCGCCGGGGCCGAAGATGTGCTGGAAGTAGGGGCTCCGGTAGCGGGAGTAGATCTCTGGGATGAGCCCGATCTTCGCGAGCGAAGCGTTCTCGAACGCCGTGGCGTCCTCGACCTTCGGCTCGGTCAGCGTGTGCCAGTTCATGTCGAGGTACGAGGCGGCCGTGTACTCGACCGTGGCGAAGCCCTGCCCGTAGAGCTTCGACTTCCCGATCTTCGCGACGAGGGCGTCGGGGATCGGCGCGCCCGTCTTCCAGCTCTTCGCGTATCCCTTGAGCACCTCCGGCTCGAGCGCCCAGTTCTCCATGATCTGGGAAGGGAGCTCGACGAAGTCGCGCGGGACGCCCGCCATAGAGCGGTAGGTGACGCGCGAGAGGATCCGGTGGAGGGCGTGCCCGAACTCGTGGAAGAGCGTCTCGACCTCCTCGAGGGAGAGGAGGGCCGGGGCGTCGCCTGCTGGGCGCGTGAAGTTCGCGACGTTCGTGACGATGGGGCGGACGTCCTTGCCGTCCTTCACCCACTGGTCGCGGAGGCGGCCGCACCAGGCGCCGCCGCGCTTGCCGGGGCGCGGGTAGTAGTCGGTCGTGTAGAGGGCGAGGAAGGAGCCGTCGGCGTCCTTCACCTCGAACGTCCTCACCTCGGGGTGGTACTTCGGGACGTCGGTCCGCTCGGTGAACGTGATCCCGTAGAGGCGGTTCGCGACGGAGAAGGCCCCCTCGCGGACGCGGTCGAGCGGGAAGTAGGGGCGGAGCTCCTGGTCGTCGAGGTCGTAGCGCGCCTTGCGGACCTTCTCCGCGTAGTAGCGCCAGTCCCACGGCTCGAGCTTCCCGGCGACGCCGTCGGCGTTCATCGCGGCCTGGAGCTCCTTCTCGTCGGCCTTCGCGACCTCGAGCGCCGGCTTCCAGACGCGGTCGAGGAGCTCGTAGACGCGCGCGGGCGTCTTCGCCATGTTGTCGTCCAGGACGAAGTCGGCCCACGTCGCGAAGCCGAGGAGCTTCGCCCGCTCGGCCCTGAGCGCGGCGATCTTCGAGAGGAGCGCCTTGTTGTCGGACTCGCCCCCCTTGTCGCAGCGCGTGACGTACGCCGTGAGGATCTGCTTCCGAAGGTCACGGTTCTCCGCGAAGGTCAGGAAGGGCCAGATCGACGGGGCCTGCAGGCCGAAGACCCACTTCCCCTCGAGCTTCGCCGCCTTCGCGGCGTCGGCGGCCGCGGCGACGAGGCCGGGCGGCAGGCCCGCGAGGTCGGCCTTCTTCTCGATCACGAGGCGGTACGCGTTCGTCTCCTTCAGCAGGTTGTCGCTGAAGCGGATGCCGAGCGCCGAGAGCTCCTGGCTGATCTCGCGGAACCGCTTCTTCTGCTCGGGGGCGAGGTTCGCGCCGCCCCTCACGAACTCCCTGTAGGTGTCGTCGACGAGCTTCTTCTGCTCGGCATTCAGGCCCGAGGTCTCCCGCTTCTCCCAGACGGCCTTCACGCGGGCGAACAGCGCCTCGTTGAGGCGGACGTCGTCGGCGAGGGCCGAGAGGAGGGGAGAGACCTTCCGGTTGATCGCCTGCAGCTCGTCGTTCGTCTCGGCGCCCGTCAGGGCGAAGAAGACGTCGCGCACCTTCGCGAGGGCGAGCCCCCCGTTCTCCATCGCCTCGATCGTGTTCGCGAACGTCGGGGCCGCCGGGTTCGTCGCGATCGCCTCGATCTCCTTCTTCCGCTCCGCGATCCCCGCCTCGAAGGCCGGGACGAAGTGGACGGGCTTGATCGCGTCGAACGGCGGCATGCCGAACGGCGTCGTCCACTCGACGAAGAACGGGTTCGTTTCGGCTGCCGGAACGGGCGTCGTCTGCCCGGCGCACGGCAGCGCCATCGCGGCGAACGCGACGGCTGCGAGACCTTTTCTCATGAGCTCCTCCCTGCGTTCCGCCGGCCGTGGCACGGGCCGCCCGAGCCGGCGGACCCCGGATGGTACGCGGTCGGGAGGCGGTTGTTTCGTTCGGAGACGATCGAAACGAGGTCCGGGAGGTGGCCCGGCTCGGCGAGAAGAAGTGGTACCCCCAGCGGGATTCGAACCCGCGATCTTCACCTTGAAAGGGTGACGTCCTAGGCCACTAGACGATGGGGGCGACCGGGCAGGACCGCCTCGCGGCGGCGGGCGAAATGTACCACGGAGGCGGGCGTGCCAAGATGGAGGCCGATGGACGCCGTTCGCCTCCTCTCGCTTCTGCGGCCGCACCTCGACGCCTGCGGCGCCGGATGGATGCTCGCGGGAGGTTTCGCCCTCGCAGCCTGGGGCTCGACGCGGACGACGGCGGACCTCGACCTGATCGTCGACGACGCGGCGAAGGCCGCACTCCTCCCGTGCCTTCACGCCCAGGGATTCGCGACGCTCTTCGACTCGGAAGGCTTCACGAACCTCCTCCACCCGGACCCGGAGCTCGGCCGGCTCGACCTGATCTGGGTGGAAGGGGAGACGAGCCGGCGGCTCTTCGAAGCGGCGACGGTAAGGACGCTGCCCGGCGGGCCGCTCGTTCGCGTACCCGCCCCGGAGCACCTCGTGGACATGAAGGTGAAGGCGATAAGGAACCGCCCGACGCGGGTCTTCCGGGACGCCGAGGACCTCCGCGTCCTTCTCGCCCTCGATGGCCTCGACGAGAATGCGGCGCGCGAGTCCTTCGCCCGCGCCGGCCTTCTCGAGCTCTGGGAGCGTCTCCGTGGCTGAGCCTCTGCCCGACGACGCCTTTCGGGCCTCGCCCGAGGTGTCCGAGGCGCTGGAGAGGAGCCGACCCGGTCCTATGACGCTCGCGGAGTACGCCGAGTTCGTGAGGCGGTTCCACTGGACGGCCGAGCAGCTTCGGGCGATCCCGACGGCCGAGGGGCTGCCGCGCTTCACCCTCGAAGACTGAAGGATCGGATGGGGCGTCGTGGAATGGCGGGGGTGGTGAGCCGTCCGGGATTCGAACCCGGGACCCCCTGCTTAAAAGGCAGATGCTCTAACCGCTGAGCTAACGGCCCGCCGGCGGGATGTTAGCGCGACAGGCGCGGAACGCCGCACCGCGGCGTCCCGTGACGTCCGTCACGGCGGCGCCCGGCGGCGGGAAGTGGCGATAGGCTTCCCGCGTCCGAAGAATCGAGGTGACGATGAGAAGGAACGCAGCGATACGTGTCGCCGTGCTCGGCGCTCTCGCCGTCGCCGGGGCGGCGCGCCCGGCGGCGGGCCAGTCGAACGTGAAGGTCGTCCTCTCCGAGGTCGTGGACGACCGGATCTCCGACAAGATGATGTCCGGCGGCCTCGTCCTCGCGCTGAACCTGGAAGGGGAGGGGCTCGACGCGGTGAAGTCGGCGCGCTTCCGCCTCAAGGAGGCGAAGACCGAGTCGGGGCAGAGCCTCCTCGACCCGAAGGCGAAAGCCCCCGACTTCACCGACCGGAACGTCAACGGGGGGACGGTCCAGCTCTCGCTCTCGAGCCCGCCGCGCGAGGCCTCGAAGGCCCGGGTCTCCGGAACGGCGGAGCTCTTCGTCCCCTCGCGCGACCCGGCGAGCGTCGTGAAGGTGCCGGGGTTCCTCTCCGCGCTCGACAAGCCCCTCGCCTCGAAGGCGCTGAAGTCGAACAGGGTCGACGTGACGGTCCTCTCGAGGGAGGCGTACGCCGCGGAGCAGAAGAAGAACCGGCTCGACGAGAAGAAGATCGCCCTCATCCGCGCCGAGGGGAAGGAGCGGGGGATGAAGGACGAGGAGATCGACGCCCTCGTCGAGATGGCGAAGGCCTTCGACGGAATGGGCGGCGGGCCGCTCCCCGAGAACGTCCTCCTCCTGAAGATCGGCCGCCCGGGCTACGAGAAGGTCCAGGACCTCTGGGTGGAGACGGCGGCCGGAGAGAAGATCGAGAGCGGGAGCTCGCAGGGGAGCGGGAGCGAGGACGCGATGCTCAAGCAGATCGAGATGCGGAGCCCCCTCCCGAAGGACGCCGTCCTCGTCCTCTCGCTGTTCACCGACAAGGCGATCGTCTCCGTCCCGTTCGAGCTGAAGGAGGTCGTCCTCCCGTGAGCGCCCCCCGCCACGCCCTCCCGCTCCTCCTCGCCGCCGCCCTCGTCTCCGCTGGAGCCGGCGTCGCGCCGAAGGCGAAGCCGGCCGCCCCAGGGAGTCCCGCGGCGGCCTCTCCCGCGAACGCGAAGGTCGTCTCCGTCCAGGACCGCCGGACGAGCGGCTCCTTCGCGGCGTGCCGTCTCGGCGTCGAGCTCCCGGACTTCCCGGCGAGCGAGGTGAAGGCCGCGCGCGTCGTGGTGACGAAGGCGGTCGACGACCTCGGGACGAACCTCCTGCGCGACGACGCCGCCGAGGCGCGCCTCGAGCCGACCCAGCGCGGGCAGTTCGGCGAGCCGGAGAAGGGGAAGCCGCAGCCGCCGACGATCGTCTTCCCCGAGATGAAGAACCCTCCGCGAAGGGCGAAGACGCTGAAGGAGGTCGCCGGGGAGCTCGAGCTCTTCGTCCCCTCGCGCGACCCGAACGGCGCGGCCTCCGTCCCGAAGTTCCTCACGCTGGCCGGCAGGCCCCTCTCGAACGCGGCGCTCTCGGCAAACGGCGTCGAGGTCTCGATCCTTTCGAAGGCGCAGGTCGCCGCGGAGAGGAAGAAGGCCGAGGACGCCGAGCGGGCCAAGGCGAAGAAGGACGGCGTGACCGACCCCGACACGATCCGGTCGATCGTCGACAGCGAGCTCTACTCCTTCCCGAAGGGAGAGGAAGGGGAGGTCGTCCTCCGCGTGAAGGACCCGCGGAAGGCGATCCAGGAGATCAAGGCCTCCGACGCGGAGGGGAACCGCGTCTTCGGGACCGACTCGGAAGAGAAGGGCTTCCGCGTCCTCAAGTTCTGGAACGACAAGCCGAAGCCCGACTGGACGCTCCGGGTCGAGATGCGGACCGCGAAGAGCCTCGTGCGGCAGACGTTCGTCTTCCGCGACGTCCCGTTGCCCTAGAGGGGGTGAGCCCGCGCCCGCCCGGCTCCCTCGGGGGCCGGGCGGGCGCCGTGGCGCCGGAAGGTCAGCGCCCGGCGAGGGCGAGCCAGGAGTCGAGGACGGTCCCGGGGCGGATGATCGTCTCCTCGCGCTTCGGCCCGGTCGAGAGGAGGGTGATCGGCGCGCCGACGATCTCCTCGAGGGCGGCGATGTAACCCTTGGCGTTCTCGGGGAGCCGCGCGAGGTCGTCGATGCCGACGATCGGCTTCTTCCAGCCCGGGAAGCTCCGGTAGACGGGCTTCGCCGACTCGTAGTGGTCGGAGCGCGCCGGGACCTCGGTGACGGTCTTCCCGTTCACCTCGTACGCGACGCAGATCCTCACCTCGTCGTGGTCGTCGAGGACGTCCATCTTCGTCAGGGCGATGGCGTCGAGCCCCCCGACGTGGAGGCTCGTCCGGGCGACGACGGCGTCGAACCAGCCGACGCGCCTCGGCCGCCCGGTGACGGTGCCGAACTCGTTCCCGCGCTTGCGGATCCTCTCGCCCGTCTCGTCGAAGAGCTCGGTCGGGAACGGGCCCGAGCCGACCCTCGTCGTGTAGGCCTTCATGATGCCGACGACGGCCCCGATCGCCGACGGCGGGATGCCGAGGCCGGTGCAGGCGCCGCCCGGCCCGCAGGAGGACGAAGTGACGAACGGGTAGGTCCCGTGGTCGACGTCGAGCATGACGCCCTGCGCCCCCTCGCAGAGGAGGCGGGCGCCGGCGGCGAGGCGCTCGTGGAGGAGGGCCCTCGTGTCGGCGACGTGGGGCGCGAGCTTCCGCGCGCAGTCGAGGTAGACGGCGATCGTCTCGTCGACGTCGGGCGCGTCGAGGCCGTAGAAGTGCGACAGGACGGCCGCGTGGTGCGTCAGGAGCGGCCGCGCGAGGGCGACGAAGCGCTCCGGGTCGACGAAGTCGGCGACGCGGATGCCGCTCCGGTTCGCCTTCGACTCGTAGGCCGGGCCGATGCCGCGCGACGTGGTGCCGATGTTCGCGCTCGCGAGCGCCGTCTCGCGCGCGCCGTCGAGGAGGGCGTGCGTCGGGAGGATGACGTGGGCGCGGTCGGAGATCTTCAGGTTCTCGCCGACCTCGACGCCGGCGGCGCGGAGGCCTTCGATCTCGGAGACGAGGGCTCGCGGGTCGACGACGAGCCCGTTGCCGATGACGTTCAGGACGCCCTTCCGGCAGATGCCCGACGGGACGAGCCGGAGGGCGAAGTGGCGGTCCTCGAACTTGACGGTGTGGCCGGCGTTATGGCCGCCCTGGTAGCGCGCGACGACGTCGAAGGCGGGGGAGATCAGGTCGACGACCTTCCCCTTCCCCTCGTCGCCCCACTGCCCCCCGACGATCACGACGGCGTTGCGGGACGTATTCACCGGTCGATTCTACCCGCGCCACGGCGCCGGCCCCGAATGCGAGAATCGCCGACCGATGAGCGAACCCCTGAAGCTGACCGGCGGCGCCCTGACCCTCGACGACCTCGTCGACGTGGCCTTCCGCGGCCGGGCCGCCGTCCTCTCCCCCGACGCCTCCGCCCGCATCGACGCCTCCCGCGCCGTCATCGACCGCGCCGTCCGCGAGGACCGCGTCGTCTACGGCGTGACGACCGGCTTCGGCAAGTTCTCCGACGTCGTCATCCCGCGCGAGAAGCTGCGGCAGCTCCAGCGAAACCTGGTCGAGAGCCACGCCGTCGGCGTCGGCGAGCTGCTGCCGTCGTCCACGGTCCGGGCCCTCATGCTCCTCCGGGCCAACTGCCTCGCCTGCGGCTTCTCCGGGGTGAGGCGGGAGACGGTCGAGCTCCTCCTCGCGATGCTCGCCGCGGGGATCCACCCGCAGGTCCCCTCCCAGGGCTCCGTCGGCGCTTCGGGCGACCTCGCGCCCCTCGCGCACCTGGCCCGCGCGGTCATGGGCGAGGGAGAGGTCGAGTTCCGCGGGAAGGTCGTCCCGGCGGCCGAGGCCCTCGCGTCGGTCGGCCTCGTGCCGGCCGTCTTCGAGGCGAAGGAGGGGCTCGCCCTCATCAACGGGACGCAGCTGACGACGGCCGTCGGCGGCCTCGCCCTCGCGCGCCTCCTCTCGCTCCTGAAGGCCGCCGACCTCGTCGCGGCGCTCACGATCGACGCCCTGAAGGGGACCGACGCCGCCTTCGACCCGCGGATCCACGCGGCCCGCCCGCACCCCGGGCAGTCCGCTTCGGCGGCGAACCTCCGGGCCCTCCTCGCCGGCTCGCCCCTGCGCGAGAGCCACCGCGACTGCGGGATCGTCCAGGACGCCTACGCCCTCCGCTGCGCCCCGCAGGTCCACGGCACCGTGCGTGACGCGGCGGCGCACGCGCTGCGCGTCGTCACGACGGAGATGAACGCGGCGACGGACAACCCGATGGTCTTCGCCACCGGGCCGGACGGAGAGGGGGAGCTCGTCTCGGGCGGGAACTTCCACGCCGCGCCCGTGGCGCTCGTCTTCGACCTCCTCGCGGCGGCCGCGACCGACCTCGCCTCGATCTCCGAGCGGAGGACGGAGCGGCTCGTCAACCCGTCGCTCTCGGGCGACCTCCCGGCCTTCCTCGTCAAGGAAGGGGGGCTCCACTCGGGCTTCATGATGATCCACGTGACGGCCGCCGCGCTCGTCTCCGAGTGCAAGGCGAACTCCTTCCCGGCCTCGGTCGACTCCATCTCGACCTCGGCGGGCAAGGAGGACCACGTCTCGATGGGCCCGATCGCCGCGCGCAAGCTCGCGCGGAACATCGCGAACCTCGAGAACGTCCTCGCCATCGAGCTCCTCGCGGCGGCGCAGGCGCTCGACCTCAGGCGGCCGCTCCGGTCGAGCCCTCCGCTCGAGGAGCTCCACGAGAGGCTGCGGGCCAGGGTGGCCCCGTGGGACGCGGACCGCTACGGGGCGGGCGACATCGCGGCCGCCCGCGAGGTCCTCGCCTCGGGCGTCGACGACCTCCTCGCGAAGCTCAGCTGACGGCCGCCGCGCCGGACTCGGCCCGGCGTCGCCAGTCTTCGGGCGTGAGCGCGAGGCCGGGTCGGAAGAGCCGAGCCGAGGCGGCCCGCGGCAGGTGCGTCGCCGCCACGCGGAGCCTCGACGAGACGTGCCGCCGGAGGTGGCCCGGCAGGGGCCCGCAGGACCGGCGCTCGATCGCGGCGAGCTGCCGGCGGAGCCGCGGGGGGAGAGGCCCGGCGGGCCCGGGGACGTAGCCGAGGCGATCCATCACGCGCCGGAAGGCGGCCTCGAGGAGAGCGCGGGCCGGCCCGTCGAGACGGTCGCGGTGGCGCCCGACGAGATCGGCTCGAAGACGGGTCGCGAGGTTCCCGTGCGCCGGCACGCCGGAAAGCCGGACGGGGCGCTCGAGGCGGTGAAAGCCGAGGACGGACTCGTCGAACGGCACGCCGAGGTACCCGCAAATGCCCCCGAGGACGCGGCGGGGCTCCGTGACGAGCTCCTCGTACCGGACGAGGAGGCCGGGACGGTCCGGAAGATCGGTCCCTTCGAGCACGGACCGGAGGTGCCGGAGCACGGACGAGGCGGCCCTCACGAGGCAGGCCTCGTCGAGGCGACCGCCGTTCCACGCGTCGGCCCAGGAGACGACGACGTCCCGCGGGTCGCGGACGATCCGTATGTAGCGGGCCTCCGGCAGGAGCGCCGAGATCTCCTCCTCGTGCAGGGCATGGATCGGGGTCTTCTCGCCCCACGCCGAGGCCCCCCGGCGCCGCGCGTATTCCTCCCCGATCGCGACGACGACCTCCCGGGGGCCGAGCGGCTCCCGCGCGGCGCGAAGCGCGACCTCGGCGACGACGCGGGCGGCGAGGGGATCGGACCACGAGACGTAGTGCCAGGCCCGGTCCAGCACGAGGAAGGCGTGCCGCCGGGAGGGGAAGCGCCCGGACGAGCGGAGCCTCCAGAGGAGGTGAAAGATCCACGTCTCGGGGACGACGGCGAGCCGGGGATGAGCGTCGAGGGCCTCCGTCAGGAGAGACGTGCCCGACCGGGGCGGTCCGACGACGAAGAACGGGGCGCTCAAGACGGCACCGCCGCGCCCGGCTCCGCGAGCTGCCCCGCCAGCCGGAAGGGGAGCGCGGCGGCGGAGACGGGCTCCTCGAGGAAGCTCCTCCACGGGAGCCTCGCGAGCGCGGCGGGGAGGGGCGGGACGCCGAGCCGCGGCGAGACGCGGTTGAGGAGGAGGCCCGCCTTGCCGCGCCCGGCCGGGAGGAGCTCGGCGAGCTCCGCGGCCGTCCGGAGGGCCGACCGGTCGGTCGAGGAGACGACGAGGTAGCGGGCCTCGGCAAGGAGGCCGCGGATGAGGACGTTCCTCTCCCGGAAGCCGTCGTAGAGCCCGTCGAAGGCGCGGAAGAAGTCGGCGAGATCGGCGAGGAAGCTGAACCCGAGGTGGCGGTCGGCGAGGTGGAGGACGAAGGCCGCGCCGCGGGAGGCGCCCGAGAGCGCCCTCGAGAGGAGGGAGTCGCTCCGTAGAAACCAGCGCAGCGCTTCGTGCTCGAGGAGGTCGACCATCCTCTGCGGGGCCTCGAGGAAGTCGATGCCGCGCGCGGCAGGGGCCGTGTCGAGGACGATCCGGTCGGTCTCCGGGTCGTTCGCGTGCTCGGCGAGCGCCTCGACGCCCATGTACTCGACGACGCCTGGCAGCTCGTCGACGAGCCCGTCGTACATCCGGTTCTCGTGGATCCTCTTCAGCGTCGCGGGGGGCGCCACACGCGCGAGGAGCCGCTCGAAGCTCGCCCTCGGGTCGACCTGGAGGACGGAGAGCGAGGCGCCGCCGGGCACGGCGACGGGGACGGGGCGGTCGAGCGCCCCCTCGAGGCCGAGCGCCTGGGCGAGGCGGCGGGCCGGGTCGACGGTCAGGACGAGGGTCCTCCGGCCCGCGCGCGCCGAGGCGATCCCCACGGCGGCGGCGAGCGTCGTCTTTCCGACGCCGCCCGGGCCGGCGAGGACGACGAGCCGCTCGTTCCGGAGCGTCTGCTCGAGGTCGAGGCTTCCGGGCGGGATCGCCGCCGGCGCGGCGAATCTCCTCCGGGGCGGCGCCGCCCCCTCGAGCGCGGGACGGAAGGCGGCGAAGAACGAAGACTCGGCGGCGAACGGCCCGTCGTCGGGGTCCGGCGGCGGGGAGTCGATCTCCGGGACCCTCACGACCGGGAGGCGCCCCCTCGGCAGCGTCTCGGCGCGCCCGCTCCGGCCGACCCGGTTCACGACGAGGAGGGCCGTCTCGAGCCCTCCCTTCGCGCGCGCCGCCTCGACGAGCTCCTCGGCCTCGCGCGCGGCGAACTCGGCCGGCTCGGCGACGACGACGAGGCGGCTCTCGGCGGGGCTCGACAGAAGCCGGTCGAGATCGGCGGCGAGGTGGTGGATCGGGCCGGCCGGGACGGTGGCGAGGACGGTCCGGGGCATCGCGAGGAGCGAGATCATGTGCCCGGTGGCCGGGGCGTCGACGACGAGGAGGTCGTCTCGGCGCCTCTTCTCCCGGCAGAGCTCCCGGATCTTGCCGAGGAGCAGGAGGTCCGGCAGGCCGGGCGTGGCGCGCGTGAAGTAGCGGAAGGTCTCCGAGGCGAGGATCCGGTTCGCGACGAAGCCGACGGGCGCGATCGTCCGGACGAAGTCGGCGAGGAGGGCGTCGAGCTCGGCCGTGAGGCCGAAGAGCCCCGTCGCGAGCTCGGTCTCCCTGTAGCCGGCGTCGGCGCGCCCGAAGAGCGCGGCGGCGTCCCCGCGCCCGTCCGTCGAGACGAGGAGGACGCGACGCCCGGCTCCGGCCGCCCTCGCGGCGAGCGCGGCCGCGACGGCCGTCTTCCCGACGCCTCCCTTGCCGGAGACGAGGAGCAGGCGGGCGCCGTCGACGGCGGCGAGGGGATCGGATCCGGCCACGGCCCATTCTCCGCTCGATCCTCTTTCCGCGTTGCGGCGATAATGCGGTCCTCGCGCGGAGCATCACGAAGGGCCCGGCCCCCGGGCCGCAGAGCCGCGCGCGGAAGGAAGGACCACGACATGGCCGAGACGCTCATCCGGCAGCTCATGGGCAGGGGCGAGGAGGTCGTCACCGAGGTGACGAACCGGCTCCTCTCGAACGAGGCGTTCGTCGAGATGCTGAAGAAGGGGATCGCCGTGAAGGAGGTCGTCGACACGCAGGTCGCCCAGGGCCTGAAGCGGATGAACGTCGCGACGCGCAGGGACCTCGCCCGGATGGAGGCGCGGATCGCAGCACTCGAGGCCGAGCTCGAGGCCCAGAAGGGCGCCGCGCCGAAGCGGCCGCGCCGCAGGGCCAAGGGCTGACCGGGGGGCGGCCGATGACGGAGCCCGAGAAGAAGGCCGCTCCCCGCCCGAGGCGGCGGGCCGCGGGGAAGGTCGTCGGCTTCACGCCCGCGGGCGGCGGCGGGCCGAAGGTCGCCGTCACCGGCGGCAGCGGCTTCCTCGGCGCGCGCTTCGTCCGCGCTCTGG
>JBDIBE010000024.1:0-17863 GCA_039812785.1 Thermoanaerobaculia bacterium
CGCCGGCGCGACCACGGGCCGGCGGCGCGAGGAGCTCGCCGGGCTCGCCGCGGCGCTCGCCGGCATCGGCGCCCTCGGCGCGATCCTCGCGCTGACGATCGCCGAAGGCGCGGACCCGGGCGCCCTCCTCGCTCTGAAGCTCGACGCCCTGCGGCCGGAGCTCCTCGACTTCTACCGGAATGCCGGCTGGAGCGCGGAGACGCTCGAGGCGACGGGCGCGGCCTTCGACCGGATGCGCGACCTCGTCGCCTGGCAGCTCCCGGGGCTCGTCCTCGCGGGATGCGTCCTCCACGGGGCGCTCCTCGTCTACGCCTTCGGCCGGCGCGCCGGCCTCGCGGAGGCGCCCCTCGAGCCCGGCTCTTTCGCGACCTTCCGGACCCCCCTCGCCGCCGCGGCGGCCTTCGTCCCCGCGGGCGCGCTCGCGGCCCTCGCGGGGGGCGGGCTGGCCCGGGCGGCCACGACCGTCCTGATTCCCCTGGGCGTCTTGTTTTTCCTCCGGGGGCTGGCGATAATCCGCGCTCTGCTCGACAGGGGGCGTGCCGGCCTCCTGATCCGAGCGCCGGTGTACGTCCTCGCCGTCCAGATGCCGATCCCGGTCCTCGTGGCCATCGGCGGGCTCCTCGACGAGTTCCTGGACTTCCGGGGGAGGTTCCCCCGGCGGGAAGAGGACGGCGGCGATCCGGGAAGAAGGGAGTAAGCGGAACATGTCCGACGTGAAAGTGATCCTGACCGACGAGGTGCGCGGCCTCGGGAACCGCGGCGAGGTCGTCTCGGTGGCCCCCGGCTACGCCCGCAACTTCCTCCTTCCGAAGGAGCTCGCCTACCTCGCGACGCCGGGCAACATGAAGCGTCTCGAGCAGGAGAAGCACCGCTACGACGCCGCCCAGGCGAAGGAGAAGGAGCAGGCCGCGACGATCGCGAAGGCGTTCGAGGGGCTCTCCGTCACCATCCGGAAGAAGGCGGGCGAGCACGACGCCCTCTACGGCTCCGTCACGGCCGCCGAGATCGCCGAGGCGCTCGTCGCCAGGGGGATCACCGTCGACCGCCGCAGGGTCGAGCTCGAGGAGCCGATCAAGCGCCTCGGCTCCCACACCGTCCACGTCCGTCTCCACCGCGAGGTCATCGCGACGCTCGCCGTCGAGGTCGTCGCGGCGTAAGGCCCGGCCGCGCCCCGCGCGGCAGCGTGAAGAAGCCCCGCGAGAGCGGGGCTTTTCCGTTGCGGGGGCGCGCTCCCGGCCGGGGCGTCAGCCCGGCGGGCCGACGTCGTCCGGCGCGCGCGGCATCGGCGGCGGCTTCACGCCCTTCTCCGGCTTCGGCGCGTCGTCGACCTTCGCGCTGTCGGCCGGCTCGCCCCTCTTCGGCGCGTACACGGCCTTCTGGAGGTAGTGGGGAAGCGTGGAGACGGCGTGCGGCCGGTCGCCGCACAGCTCGGTCGGCTGCGTGCCGTTCGCGAAGGCGCCGAGGACGACCTTGCCGCACCCCGGCGTCGCGCGGTACCCCGTCGCGAGGTCGAACGGGACGAAGACGACGCCCTGCGGGACGTCGAAGTCGTCCGTCGGCTTCACGATGCCGGCCGCCTTCATCCGCGAGACGAGCCCCATCCAGATCGGGAGCGCGGTGTCGCCTCCCGTCGACTTCGGCCCGAGGCTCTTCTTCGTGTCGTGGCCGACCCAGACGCCGATCGTGTAGCGCGGCGTCGCCCCGATGAACCAGGCGTCGGAGAAGTCGTTCGTCGTCCCCGTCTTGCCGGCGACCTGCAGGCCGAGCGACCTCGCCCGCGCGGCGGTGCCGCGCTCGGGAGGGCCTTCGAGCATCTTCAGCATCACGTAGGACGGAGCGGGGGCCGCGGCCTCCTTCGGATCGGGCGGGTTCTCCTCGAGGAGGACCCCCTCGGAGTCCCGCACCCTCTCGACGAGCCGGGGCGGGAAGAGGAGCCCCTGGTTCGCGAAGACGGAGTAGGCCGTCGTCATCTCGATGGGCGTCACCTCGAACGACCCGAGCGCGAGGGAGGGGTACGCGAGGAGGTTCTGCCGGATCCCGAACCGCCGCGCCGTCTCGATCACCTTCCGGGTCCCGACGAGGAGGTCGACCCGGACCGCCGGGACGTTGATCGAGTTCTCGAGGGCGTACTGGTACGTCAGGATGCCGCCGTACTTCCGCGTGTAGTTCTGCGGGCGCCAGGCCGGCTGGCGCGGGTCGATCGTGATCGAGATGGGCGAGTCGAGGACGGTGTCGGCCGGCGTGAAACCGGCCTCGATCGCCGTCATGTAGACCATCGGCTTGAAGGCCGAGCCGACCTGGCGGAGCGCCTGGACGGCGCGGTTGAACTTCGAGCGGGCGAAGTCGTAGCCGCCGACCATCGCGCGGACGGCGCCCGTGCCGTTCTCGAGGACGACGACCGCGCCTTCGCACGCGGGCTCCTGCCAGACGATCGTCTCCTCCTTCCCGGCCTCGTCCTCGATCCGCTCGACGAGGACGAGGTCTCCGCGGCGCACCGCCTGGGCCGGGCTCGCCGCCCGGGTGAAGCGGAAAGCGCGCGCGGGGAGCGAGAAGCGCCGGTCGCGGACGCGCAGCTCGGCGCCCGCCCGCGAGGCGGAGAGGACGACGGCCCGCTCGGCGCGGTCGTCCCCCGCGTCCCCCTCGTCGTCCTCCCACGACGGGTCGCGGTACCTCTCGGGGTCGATCCCCTCGTCGACGAGGTTCCGGGGCCTGCGGAACCCGAAGCGGCGCTCGTGGCGGCGGAGCCCCTTCCGGAGCTCCGTCTCGGCCCAGCCCTGCAGGCGCGGGTCGAGCGTCGAGTCGACGCGCAGCCCCTGCCGGTAGAGCCCGCGGTCGCCGTACGTCTTCTCGAGGTACTGGCGGACCTCCTCGCAGAAGTACGGCCCGATCGTCGCCTCGCGCGCGGAGCGGGAGAGCGCGATCGGCGCCTCGCGCGCCTCCGCGGCGGTCCTCGCGTCGATGTAGCGCTCCTCCTCCATCCGGCGCAGGACGAGGTCCCGCCGGGCCTTGGCGGCAGCCGGGTTCCGGACGGGCGAGTAGGCCTCGGGCCTCTGGATGAGACCCGAAAGGAGCGCGGCCTGCGGGAGCGTCAGCTCCTTCGCGGGCCGGCTGAAGTACCAGCGCGAGGCCGCCTCGACGCCGTAGTTGCCGTGGCCGAGGTAGACCTGGTTCAGGTACATCGTGAGGATCTGGTCCTTCGACCAGCGCTTCTCGATCTCGACCGTCAGGAAGACCTCGTTGATCTTCCTCGCGAAGGACTTCTCGGGGGTCAGGAAGACGAGCTTGGCGAGCTGCTGCGTGATCGTCGAGGCGCCCTGCTCGAGGCGGCGCGGCGCGAGGTCGCGGCGCGCGGCGCCGCCGATCCGGATGATGTCGACGCCGCCGTGGTCGTAGAAGCGGGCGTCCTCCGCGGCGAGGACCGCCTTCACGAGGACGTCGGGGATCTCCCGGCGCGTGACGAGGAAGCGCCGCTCGATCGCGAAACGGGCGACGATGGAGCCGTCGGAGCCCCGGATCTCCGTGACGATGTCGGGCCTGTAGCTCGCGAGCTGCTCGACCTTCGGGACGCGGATGACCTGCGACGCCGCCCAGCCCGCGCCGACGCCCAGGCCCGCCGCGAGGAGGACCGCGAGGAGGACGACGAGGAGCGCGGCGGCGCGGCGGCCGAACACGGAGGTATTCTCACACGCACCCGGGGCCCGCCTGCGGCGGGCGACCCGAGGAGACCGACGATGATCACCCCGCCCGAAGCGCCCGTCCCCGCCGGCGCCCCCCTCCCGCCCGCATCGGCGGCCGACGCCCCGGCGCGCGGCTGCATGCGGTGGGGCCTCGTCGGCTGCGCCCTCCTCTCCGTCGTCGCCATCGCCGGCATGGTCCTCTTCCTGCGGAAGGCGCCGCGGATCATGGAGCAGCTCCTCGGCGCGACGGAGGCCCAGGTCGTCGCCGCGATCGAGAAGGAGGTCCCCGAGGCCGAGCGCGAGGCGTTCCGGCTCGAGTACGCCGCCTTCGTCGAGACGGCGAAGGCGGGGAAGGCGAAGCCGGAGGACATCCAGAAGCTGCAGGCGAAGATCGTCGCGGCGCTGAAGGACAACAAGGTCAGCTCCGAGGAGCTCAAGGGCCTGACGGAGCAGCTCCGCTCCATGCCGAAGAAGTGAGCCGTTTCGAGGTCGTCTCCGACCTCACGCCCCAGGGCGATCAGCCCGCGGCGATCGAGGCGCTCGTCCGGGGCTTCCGCGAGGGGCGGGAGCAGCAGGTCCTCCTCGGCGTGACCGGCTCGGGGAAGACCTTCACGATGGCGAAGGTCGTCGAGGCGCTCGACCGCCCGACCCTCGTCCTCTCGCACAACAAGACGCTCGCCGCGCAGCTCTACCAGGAGTTCAAGCGCTTCTTCCCGCGCAACCGGGTCGAGTACTTCGTCTCGTACTACGACTACTACCAGCCCGAGGCGTACGTCCCCCAGTCGGACACCTACATCGAGAAGGAAACGCAGATCAACGAGGAGATCGACAAGCTCCGGATCGCGGCGACCGCCGCGCTCTTCGAGCGCCGCGACGTCCTCATCGTCGCCTCGGTCTCCTGCATCTACGGCCTCGGGAGCCCCGAGAGCTTCGGCCGGATGGCGATCGAGCTGAAGACCGGGGCGCGCTACGGCCTCACCTGGTACCTCAAGCGCCTCGTCGAGGCGCAGTACGAGCGGACGAGCCTCGACCTCGACCGCGGCACGTTCCGGGTGAGGGGCGACGTCCTCGAGGTCCACCCGTCCTACGAGGACACGGGCGTCCGCGTCGAGTTCTTCGGCGACGAGATCGAGAAGGTCTCGCGGATCGACCTCCTGACGGGGAAGGTCCTCGAGACCGTCCCCGGGTTCGCGCTCTACCCGAAGTCGCACTACGTCACCCCCGAGGAGGTGCGGCAGCGGGCGCTCGGCTCGATCGAGGCCGAGCTCGTCGTGCGCGTCGCCGAGCTGACGGAGCGGAAGAAGCTCCTCGAGGCGCAGCGGCTCGAGCAGCGGACGCGCTTCGACCTCGAGATGATGCGGGAGATCGGCTACTGCGCCGGCGTCGAGAACTACTCCCGCCACCTTTCCGGCCGCGCGCCGGGCGAGCCGCCGCCCACCCTCCTCGACTACTTCCCGTCCGACTACCTGACGATCATCGACGAGAGCCACCAGACCGTCCCGCAGCTCCGCGCGATGTACCACGGCGACCGCTCCCGCAAGGAGACGCTCGTCGAGTACGGCTTCCGCCTCCCGTCGGCGCTCGACAACCGTCCCCTCCGCTTCGAGGAGTGGCTCGAGCGGGTCGGCCCGCGGCTCTACGTCTCGGCGACGCCGGCCCCGTACGAGCTCGGGCAGGCGGGCGGCGAGGTCGTCGAGCAGGTCATCCGCCCGACCGGCCTCGTCGACCCGCGCGTCGAGGTGAGGCCCGTGAAGGGGCAGGTCGACGACCTCCTCGGCCGCGTGAGGGAGCGCGCCGCGAAGGGGGAGCGGACCCTCGTCACCACGCTCACGAAGCGGATGGCCGAGGACCTGACGAACTACTTCCTCGAGCTCGGCGTGCGGGCCCGCTACCTCCATTCCGACGTCGAGACGCTCGAGCGGGTCCAGATCCTCGGCGACCTTCGGCGCGGCGTCTTCGACTGCCTCGTCGGCATCAACCTCCTCCGCGAGGGGCTCGACCTCCCCGAGGTCTCGCTCGTGGCGATCCTCGACGCCGACAAGGAGGGCTTCCTCCGCTCCGACACCTCGCTCGTCCAGACGGCCGGCCGCGCCGCCCGGAACGTGAACGGCCTCGTCGTCCTCTACGCCGACGTCGTGACCGACTCGATGCGCCGGGCGATGGACGAGACCTCGCGCCGCCGGGCGATCCAGGAGGCGTACAACGCCGAGCACGGCATCGTGCCGGAGACGATCGTCAAGGCGATCGACTCGCCGCTCCTGAAGATGGCGAACCTCGACTACCACGACGCGCCGGCCCTTCGCGCCCCGGGAAAGGACGCCCTCCGCGACGACCGGTCGATCGAGGAGGAGATCGCCTCCCTGACGAAGCGGATGAAGGAGGCGGCCCGGGAGCTCGAGTTCGAGGAGGCCGCGAAGCTCCGCGACCGTATCCGCGAGCTCCGGGGGATGCAGGTCTTCCGCTGAGGCGCCGGAAAGGGAGACGGGGGCGGTCTCCCGCCCCCGTCCCGCCGCGCGAGGCCGCGCGGGGTCAGACCTTCTCGACGAGCCTCGCGGCGACGCTCCCGTCGGGCGCCTTCAGCCCCTCGACGTGGACCGTGTCGCCCACCTTCGGGTCGCCCTTCACGGTCGTCGCGCGCGTCACGAGGACCCGCGTCGCGTCCACCGTCCAGACGGAGGCGCCGGCCCCCATCGCGGACGCCGGGCCGACGATGCTCTTCACGACGCCCTCGAAGGAGACCTCGCCGACCGGCGCGGCGACGGAGACTTTCGCGATGACGAGCGCGAGGTACGAGCCGTCGGCCTGCTTCTGGGCGAGGACGCCGACCTCGTCGCCGACGACCGGGCCGCCGACGATCTGGGTCCTCCCGCTCACGGCGAAGACCCGGTCCGGGCCGTCGGTTCCCTTCGGCCCGACCGTCCAGGACGTCGTCGAGATCGACTTCACGACCCCCTGGTAGCGGACGAACTCCGCGGCGGGCGGGACGACCGTCTTCGAGATCAGGAGGGCGAGGAGAGTCCCGTCGGCCTGCTTCTGCGCGAGGACGTCCACCGAGTCGCCGACGATCGGGTCGCCGAGGACCTTCGTCCGGGCGTCGACGGAGACGGGCTGCGCCGTGCCGTCGGCGAGCGTGATCGTCCAGCTCGCGGTCCCGATCGAGGCGACGACGCCGTGGAGCCGCACGGTCGGCATCGGCGCGGCGGAGAGCTTCAGCACCCGGACGGCGAGGAGGCTCCCGGCGTCGGCCTTCGCCCCGACGAGGACGAAGTCGCCCACGCTCACGGCCTCGAGGCCGGCCTGGCCGAGGCCGGCCCGCGGCCCGCCGAAGGCGGTGCTCGCGTCGACCCGGACGGTGAAGCCGAGGAGCGTCAGGGTCCTCGCGGCCGTGTCGACCGCCTGCACGGGCCCGGTGAGGGCGACCTCGCTCTTCTGCTCGAAGATCACGATCGCGGTCGCCTTCAGGGGCGAGGAGGCCGGGTCGACGAAGGCGGCGATCCGCTGCCCGGCCTCGAGCGACGCCGGGGTGCCCTCCGCGCCGCTCGCGAACCGCACCGTCGCGCCGGTCGCGTCGAAGGAGACGAGGCCGTCGAGGAGCCCGACGATGGGGCCGCCGCCGGCGAACGGGACGTTGATCGAGGTGATCGTCCCCTCGATGAGCGCCGGGGGCGGCCCGTCCGTCGTCGGGGCGGTCCGCATGTCGGCGGCGAGGGGGAGGGCGAGGAGGAGCAGGCAGAGGGAGACGAGGGCGAGGGGGCCACGGCGCATCGAAATCCTCCCGGGATCGTCAAGGGTTCAAGGTCTGGGCCGGATGATTTTCGTCGGCCGGAAGTGCGCCGGGTCACGAAAACCCCACGCCCGCCGCTGCTGTAGGATCGTCCGCCCCCCTTCCCGGGGCGGCCCCTCCACGCGCATGAAGACCTTCCTCGCCCAGATGTCGTTCACCTGGCTCGCCTTGTTCCCCATCCTGAACCCGCCGGCGATGGCTCCCGTCTTCCTCGCCCTGACGAGCGCCATCCCCGACCGGACCCGCAACCGGCTCGCCCTCCGCATCGGCGCCTACACCGCCCTCTTCCTGACGGTCCTCCTCCTCGTCGGCGGGTGGATCCTGAAGATGCTCGGCATCTCGATCCCCGTCGTCGCGATCGCGGGCGGCATCCTCCTCTTCCACTCCGCCTGGCGGATGCTCGCGAAGGACCCGCGCGTCTCCGAGAAGGAGGAGGCCGAGATCCGCTCCTCCATGGAGAACAAGGCCTTCTTCCCGCTCACGATGCCGGTCACGGCCGGACCGGGCTCGATGGCCGTCACCCTCAGCCTCGTCCCGCGCGGGAGCGTCCTCGACCCGTCGACGCTCCTCGCCTTCCTGGCGACGGCCTGCGGCATCGTCCTCTCCGGGATCACGGTCTTCGTCTTCTACCGCTTCAGCGGCCCCGTCATCCGCCGGCTCGGCGAGACGGGCGCGGCGACGATCAGCCAGGTGAGCGCGTTCGTCCTCCTCGCCATCGCGGTCCAGATCGTCTGGGGAGGAGTGCAGGACCTCCTCCTGCAGTCGCTCGCCGACCCCGCGCTCGCCGGGGCGCTCCGTTCCTTCGCGTCCGCCCTGCGCTGAAGCGGCTCAGCAGCGCGTCGGCGACCCTTCCCGCTGGTAGAACCAGCCGTTGACGGCGAGCGTGCCGAGGGCGAAGACGGCCATCGCCGTGTAGGCCCAGGCCGGGCTCCCGAACCGCTCGATGCACCAGCCGAGGAAGAGCGGCGGGAAGAAGCCGCCGAAGGCGCCGACGCACGAGACGATCCCGATGACGGCCCCCGCCTCGCGCGGGTTGACGGTCGGGATGATCTTGAAGACGGACCCGTTCCCGAAGCCGGACGCCGCGCAGATGACGAGGATCGTCGCGAAGAAGCCGTCGAAGGCGTCCGGGCGGAGGAAGCGGGTCAGGCTGAAGCCGCCGACCGCCATCACGCCGATCGCGACCGCCGTCATCCTCCCGGCGCCGAGGCGGTCGGCGGCCCAGCCGCCGGCGGGGCGCATGAGGGTCGCCACGAGCGGGGCGAACGGGGCGTAGAGGAGCGGGCTCGGGGCGCCGCCGGGGGCGCCGGCGAAGACCGACTGGATGATGAGCGGGAGCGAGGCTCCCATCGCCACGAAGCAGCCGAAGGTCAGGAAGTAGAGCGCCGAGATCGTCCAGGTGTGGAGGTCGCGGGCGACACCGAGCTGCGAGGCGATCGTCTTCGGCGCCATCGGGAAGTCGCGCGTCCCGAACCAGACGGCCGCCGTCGAGAGGAGGATGACCGGGATCCAGACGAAGGCGGCGTTCTGGAGCCAGACGTCCTGCGTCCCGCCCGCCTTCAGCTTCAGCGGGAGCGGGCCGCCGCCGAGGGCGCCGAAGAGCCCTGCGGCGATGACGACCGGCACGAGGAGCTGCGCGACCGTCACGCCGAGGTTCCCGAGGCCGTTGATCCCGAGGGCCGAGCCCTGCCTCGACTTCGGGAACCAGAGCGTGACGACGGCCATCGAGGTCGCGAAGTTCGCCCCCGCGATGCCGGTGACGGCGGACCAGAAGAGGAGGACGCCGAACGGCGTCGTCGGGTCCTTCACGACGATCCCCGTCCCGATGCAGGGGACGACGAGCAGGAGCGTCACCGCCGCGAGCGTCCGCCGGCTCCCGAAGCGGGAGACGAGGACGCCGTAGGGGATCCGGAGGAGCGAGCCGAGGATGACGGGCGTCGCCGTGAGCCAGAAGCGCTGGGTCGGCGAGATGCGGAAGCCGGCGTCGGGGAGCTTGATCGCGATCGCCGACCACATGAACCAGACGGAGAAGGCGAGCGTGAGGGAGACGGCGCTGATCGCGAGGGTCCGCCAGGCGAGCGCCGCGTCGGGGAAGCTCTCGGCCGCGGGGCGCGCGGCGACGGCGCGGATCGGCCGCGGCAGGTAGCGGAGCGACGCCGCCCCGGCGAGGAAGAGGACGAGCGAGGCCTGGAAGGCGGGCCAGACGATCGACCGGTCGCCGCCGAGCGCCGTGTTGAGGCCGGCGGTCAGGAGCCAGACCTGCAGCGAGACGATGAGGACGAGGAGGAGGATCACCCCGAGGAGGACGGTGTTCGTCTTCGCCGGGTGCGACTGCTCCTGGGCGCGCCGGAAGTCGGTCATGCGCCCTCCTTCCCCGGAGCGTCGGGACGACCGGACGGGCCGGCGGCGCCAGCCGGGGCATCGGGCGGGACGAGCCAGACCTCGTCGCCGCGGACCTCCACGGGGAAGGAGCGGAGCGGCCGCGGCGGCGGGCCCTGGAGGACCTCGCCGCTCATCGGGTCGAAGGCCCCGTTGTGGCAGGGGCACTCGATCTTCCGCGAGCCGGGGTCGAAGAAGACGGCGCAGGAGAGGTGGGTGCACTTCTGCTCGAACGCGCGGAAGAGCCCCTCCTCGAGGCGGATCAGGATCCCCGGCTGGTCGAGGCCCGGGATCGTGAACTGCGTCATCCCGCCGACCGGGATCTCCGAGAGGGCCGCGAGCCGGACCGGCCCCGGGATCGCGGCGGGCGGGAAGAGGGCGTCCTTCGCCGCGACCCAGCCGCTCCCGACGGCGAGGCCGCCCGAGGCGAGGACGAGGAACTTCGCGAACTCGCGCCGGGAGACGTGCTGCGCCTCGACGCGCTCGTGGGGGAAGTCGACCTCCCACGCCGGGCGGGCGGGAAGGCTCTCGGGGCGGTCGCTCATGGCGCCTCCGTTCCGTCGACGACGAGCTCCGTCGAGCCCTTCGGCATCATCACGTTCACGAGGGTCCTCACGCGCTGCAGGCCGAACCGGAACTCGTTCACGGGGCTGCTGTTCGGGCGCATGGCGGTCATCCGCTCGCGCGTGCCGTACCAGAGCGCCCCGCTCGGGCAGACGGTCGCGCACATCGGCCTCCGCCCCGCGCTCGTCCGGTCGTAGCAGAGGTTGCACTTCATCATCAGCTTCATCGGCTCGACCTTCTTCGGGACGCCGAAGGGGCAGGCGAGGACGCAGTTGCTGCACGCGATGCAGCGGGCGGCGTTCGCCGAGTGGACGACGCCGAGCTCGTCCTTGGCGATCGCGTCGGCGGGGCAGACGCGGGCGCAGGTCGGCTCCTCGCAGTGCATGCAGACCTGGACCGACGTCTGCGGGCTGACGGCCCTCTCGACGTAGTCGACGTGGATCATCGCGAGCTGGCCGTTCGTCTCGCACTCGGCGCAGGCCATCTCGCAGGCGTGGCAGCCGATGCAGCGCTGCGGGTCGAGGAAGAACTCCTCGGGTCCCCGGGGGGCGGTCGTCGTCATCGCGCCTCCCGCCTCACACGCTCGCGTGCGCCTTCGCCTCGGCGGCGGAGGGCGCCTTGCGCCCGGTCGGCACGAGCCGGCAGGCGCTCACCTTGAACTCGGGGATCTTCGAGACCGGGTCGAGGTTCCCCGACGTGAGCTGGTTCGCCGACTTCCGCCCGGGCCAGTGGTAGGGGATGAAGACGGTGTCCTCGCGGATCGTCGTGACGAGCTGGGCGGGGAACTCGGCGGCCCCGCGGCGCGTCTCGACCCTCACGAGGTCGCGGTCGGCGATGCCGAGCGTCCTCGCGAGCGCCGGGTGGATCTCGAGGAGCGGCTCGGGGTACTGCTCGACGAGCTTGCCGATGCGGCGTGTCTGCGTCCCCGAGAGGTACTGCGAGACGACGCGCCCCGTCGTCAGGATGACGGGATAGTCCGCGTCGGTCACCTCGCCCGGGTCGCGGTAGCGGACGGCGTTGAAGTGCGCCTTCCCGTCCGGCGTCGCGAACTTCCGGTCCTCCCAGAGGCGCGGCGTCCCCGGGTGGTCGAGGGACGGGCAGGGCCAGAAGACGCCGAGGTTCGCCTCGATCTTCTCGTACGTGATGCCGAAGTAGTCGGCCGTGCCCCCCTTCGAGGCGGCGCGGAGCTCGTCGAAGACCCGCTTCGCGGTGAAGAGCGACCCCTCCCGCGTCCCGGCGAGCGGCGCCGGCGCGGCGAAGTCGAAGAGCTCGCCCTTCCCGAGCCGGCGGGCGAGGTCGAGGAGGACGTCCGTGTCGCGCCACGCGTCCGCCGGCGGGTCGATCGCGGCGCGGACGCGCGTCACGCGGCCCTCGGCCGTGGTGACGGTCCCTTCCTCCTCCTCGTGGAGCGAGCCGGCGAGGACGACGTCGGCGTGCCGCGCCGTCTCGGAGAGGAAGAAGTCGATCGCCGCGTAGAACTCGAGCTTCTCGAGCGCCTCCCTCACGAAGCTCGCGTTCGGGAGCGAGACGAGCGGGTTGAAGCAGATCGAGAGGAGCCCCCGGATCTCCCCTCGGTGGATCGCCTCGACGATCTCGTAGGCCGAGAGCCCCTTCCGCGGGATCTCCGGCTCGGGCACGCCCCAGACGCCCGCGATCCACGCCCGGTGCTCCGGGTTCTCGATGTCTCGGTTGCCGGGGAGCTGGTCGCACTTGTGCCCGTGCTCGCGCCCCCCCTGCCCGTTCCCCTGTCCCGTGATCGTCCCGTAGCCGCAGTACGGCCTGCCGATCCGCCCCGTCGCGAGGACGAGGTTGATCGCCGAGACGACGTTCTCGACCCCCTTCGTGTGGTGCTCGATGCCGCGCGCGTGGAGGAGGAAGCTCGTCTTCGCCGTCCCCCACCACTCCGCCGCGGCCTCGATCTTCCGCCGCGGGATCCCCGTGACCTCCTCGGCCCAGGCGAGGTCGTACCCCTTCACCGCCTCGGCGGCCTCCTCGAAGCCGGAGGTGTGGCTCGCGATGAAGTCGTGGTCGAGCTGGTCGCGGTCGACGAGCTGCTTGAGGATCGCCCCGAAGAGGGCCGAGTCGCGCCCGGGGCGGACGGGGAGGTGGAGGTCTGCCGTCCGGGCGAGGGGCGTCATCCGCGGGTCGACGACGATCAGCTTCGCGCCGTTGTCGCGCGCCTGCCAGATCCAGTGCGTGAGCGTCGGGAAGGTCTCGCTCACGTTCGCGCCCGCGACGAGGATCACCTCGGCCTTCGCGAGGTCCGCGTAGGTGTTGCTCGCCCGGTCGAGGCCGAAGGCCTTCTTGTTCCCGGCCCCGGCGCTCACCATGCAGAGGCGGCCGTTGTAGTCGAGGTTCCGCGTCCCGAGGGCGAGGCGGGCGAACTTCCCGACGAGGTAGCTCTTCTCGTTCGTCAGCGAGACGCCCGAGAGCATCGCGAAGGCGTCCTTGCCGTAGCGCTCCTGGATCCGCCGGATCTCGGAGGCGGTGCGGTCGAGAGCGGCGCCCCACGCCACGGGGCGGAAGCCCTGCCCTTCGACGCGTTCGAGCGGCGAGAGGAGCCGGTCGGGGTGGTTGTTCTGGAGGTAGCGCTGGACCCCCTTCGGGCAGAGGCGCCCCTCGTTGAACGGGAACTCCTCCCACGGGTCGAAGCCGACGACCCGGTTGTCCTTGACGAGGAGCTTGATGCCGCACTGCATCCCGCAGAAGCAGCAGTGGGTCGGGACGACGCGGTCGGGCTCGTCGCGGCCCGGGAAGCCCTCCTTCGGCGGGAAGCCGAGGCGGGGGCCGAACTGCGCGACGAGGGCGTCGGGGGAGACGGGGAGGCGTGCCATGTCGCTCCTCTCAGCCGAAGAAGGCGCCCGACTCGGCACGGGCGGCGAGGTGGGCCTTCGCGAGGGCGGCCCTCTTCCCCTGCGGGGAGAGGTCGAGGTGCGACCCCCCTCCCGGGAGGCTGTAGTCGTAGCCGAGCTCGGCGGTCACCTGCTTGAGGTCCTCCACGTGCATCCGCGAGGCGAACGCCTCTCCGGTGTGCGGGCAGAGGGCCTGCTCGCCCGCCTCGCCCTCGCGCTGGTAGAGGGCGACGCCGAGCTGCGCCGGGCGCTGGAAGACGTGGAAGAACTTCCCGAACGGGAGCCAGAGGAGGAAGAGGATCACCGTGATCGCGTGGCTGATCGCCATGAAGGGGTGCGCCTTCCCCTGCATCAGCTCGTAGTCCCACGTCAGGCCGAGCCCCGTGACGGAGATCAGGACGAGGAGGACGAGCGGCATGAGGTCCATCTCGAAGGTCTGCGTCGCGATCTGTCCGGCGTCGGTGATCCGGCGGCGCAGGAAGCCGAAGACGCCGAGGAGGACGAGGACCGACGACCAGTTCAGCGCGTGGAAGAGGTTCAGCGCGACGAAGCCGCCGAGCGGGAAGTCGAACGCGTGGAAGCCGAGGAGGTGCGCCTCGTAGACGTCGATCGTCCCGGCCTTCAGCGTGAAGTGGACCCAGCCGAAGACGAGCGGGATCGTGACCGCGAAGGCCGACAGGCACCCCCAGGCGAGGAGGACGTGCGCGAGCCCCCGCTTCGCGCTCCGCTTCCAGATGAAGCGCTGGGCCGCGAGCTCGTCGACGGCGCGGCGGACGAGCTCGGCGAGGTACGACGGGAAGCGGCGGGAGAAGAGGAGCCTCCAGCCGGCCCGCCAGTAGAGGCGCGTCGGCGGGCGCTGGAGCCAGACGGCGTAGCGGTAGACGATGCCGAAGGCGGCGAAGAGCGTCGCGAAGAGGTACGCCGCGAGCGCCCCGTCGAAGTTCTGAAGGCTCCTCGAGCCCGCGACCACGGAAGCCGCGAGGAGGGCCGAGGCGAGGAGGGCCCAGCCGAGGGCGCGGAGGTTCAGCGTCGAGAGCATCGGCCGAACTCTACGGATATGGAGATCCATTGAGAAGGGCCGCCGGGGCCATTCCGTATGACGCCTGTCATGCGGCGCGCGCGATTCCGCGCGCGCGGGGGCACCGCCTTCGGCTCATGCCTCCACGCGGCGCCGCGCCGGCCAGACGGCGAGCGCGACGGCCGCGAAGATGAGCGCGGCCGCGCCGACGAGGCGCGGCGAGGGCTGCTCGCCGAGGACGAGGAAGGCGAGCGCCCCCGCGCAGAGGGGCTGGACGTAGATGAAGAAGGCCGTCGTCGCCGCGCTCGTCCGGGCGAGGGCCCAGGAGTTCAGGGCATAGGAGCCGACCGTCCCGAGCAGGACGACGCCCGCGAGCGCCCCCCAGGCGCCCCGGGTCAGCTCCGCGGGGCGGAGCCGCGCGAGGTCGGGGAGGGCGAGGAGGAGGATCGGGACCGCCCCGTAGCGGAACGCCTGCGCGATGAACGAGAGAGACGAGCGCCGCGCGAGGACGTCGCGCGCCTTCACGAGGAAGAAGGAGTAGACGGCGGCGTTCGACGTGACGAGGAGGTCGCCCGCGAGCGTCCCTCCGCGGAAGTCGAGGCGCGCCGGGCCGAGGAGGAAGAGGATCCCCGAGAAGGCGATCGGCACGGCGAGGAGGCGGCGCGTGGTGGGCCGCTCCCGCCCGAGGAGGAGCCCCGCGAGGATCGTGAAGACGGGGACGGTCGCGGTCAGGAGCGTCGCGTGCGTCGCCGTCGTCCGCGAGAGCCCCGAGATGAAGAGGACCTGGTTCGCGACGATGCCGAGGAGTGCGAGGAGGGCGACCTCGAGCTTCTCGCGGAGCGCCTGCGCGGGCGCCGGCCCCGCGCCGGCCCGCGCCGCGAGCGCGAGGAGGAGCGCGCCGAGGACGCCGCGGAAGGCCGCGAGCGCGAACGGCGACATCTCCCGCATCGCGATCTTCCCGAAGACGGGGAGCGTGCCGAAGAAGAGCTGGACGAGGAGGAGGGCGCCGTAGGGCGCCCACCCCGGCTCGCCGGAACGGCGGTCAGGCCTCAAGCGGAACCGCGGCGACGACGCCTTCGACGGCGCCGCCCGCCGCCTCCACGTCGAGCCGCGTCCCGGGGGCCTCGTGCTCGCGCTTCACGAACGCGAGGGCGACCCGCCGGCCGTGCCGCTCCGACTCCGTGGCGCTCGTCACCTTCCCGACGACGGCCTCGCCGGCACGGACCTCCGCGCCCGGGACGACGGGGCTCCCGGCCGGGAGGAGGAGCGCGACGAGGTGGCGGTTCACGTGGCCGTACGTCTTCAGGCGCGCGACCGTCTCCTGCCCGAGGTAGCACCCCTTCGTGTACGAGATCGCCGTCCGCTCGAGCCACGCCTCGTTCGGGAGGACGGACTCGTCGAGCTCGGCCCCCCAGCGGGGGATCCCCGCCTCGACCCGGCCCGGCTCGACGTCGTCGGCGCCGGCCGGCGTCGCGCCTCGCGCGGCGAGGAGCGCGGCGAGGGCCTCCGCGTCCTCCGGGCGGACACGCAGGTCGAAGCCCGGCGCCCCGGCGCGCGAGACGCGCGCGACGCGGACGGCGATCCCGCCCGCCTCGGCCGCGACGTGGGCGAACGGCTCGGGCGGAGCGGGCAGCCCCGCGGCCTCGAGGATCGCGGGCGCCCCGGGCCCCTCGAGGTGGACGACGGCGCTCTCCTCCGTCCGGTCGGAGAGCGTCGAGCGGCTGAACGGGACGTATCCCGAGAGGATCGCGGCGAGCGGGGCGGCGAGGGACGGCTCGCAGTCGAGGAGCAGCTCGTCCGGCGCGGTGCGGAGGACGACGAGGTCGGCGCGCATCTTTCCCTTCGGCGTCAGGAGCGCGGCGTGGCAGCCCGCGCCCGGGCGGAGGGCCTTGACCTCGTTCGTGACGAGGCCGTGGAGGAGCTCGGCGGCGTCGGGGCCGGTCACGCAGAGCGAGCCGCGGCCGGGGAGGGAGACGACCGCGGCGCCGTTTCGGAGGGCGGCCGCACGTGTCACGGAGAGCGTCTCGGCGGGCATCCGGGCGATTCTCGCATGTGTCGTAAAATGAGACGCTTGAACGAAAACGCCCCGAAGTCCCGCTCTCCCCGCCGCCGCCGCCGCTCCGGCAAGTCCGCCGCGACGCAGGCCGAAGCCGCCGCCGTCCCCGCCTCCGAGCTCTCGTTCTTCGAGACCGAGGCCTACGCCCCCTCCGCGACGACGATCGTCGAAACGGTCGTCCCCGCGCCTCCCCCCGTGAGCATGAGCCAGCTCGACCAGAAGCTCGCCCTCTTCATCGACATCGACAACGTCATCATCGGCCTCCGCGAGAGCGGCCACCCGAAGTTCGACGTCAAGCTCCTCCTCTCCCGGCTCCTCGACAAGGGGAAGATCGTCATCAAGAAGGCCTACGCCGACTGGTCGCGCTACGCCGAGTACAAGCGGGCGTTCCACGAGGCGGCCTTCGAGCTGATCGACATCCCCCAGCACAAGATGACGGGAAAGAACTCGGCCGACATCCGGATGGTCGTCGACGCGATGGACCTCGCCTCGAACAAGGAGCACATCACGATGTTCGTGATCGGCTCCGGCGACTCCGACTTCTCGCCGCTCGTCTCGAAGCTCAAGGAGAACGACAAGACCGTCCTCGGGTTCGGCGTGAAGGGCTCGACCTCCGAGCTCCTCATCGAGAACTGCGACGAGTTCATCTACTACGAGGACCTCGTCCGAGAGCAGGTGAAGGTCCTCCCGGCGTTCGCGGGCCTCCCCGACAAGACCCGCGAGGTCTTCTCGCTCCTCGTCGACTCGATGCAGTCGCTCCAGCGCGAGAACAAGGAGGTCCTCTGGGGCTCGATGGTCAAGCAGACCATGCAGCGCAAGAACCCCAGCTTCTCCGAGTCGTACTACGGCTTCCGCGCCTTCTCCGAGCTCCTCGAGTCGGCACAGAAGCACCGCGTCATCGCGCTCAAGCGCGACGCCAAGAGCGGCTCCTACATCATCACCGGCTTCGGGACGGGGACGGCCCGCTGACGGAGAGGAAGGCCGCCGGGCCCGTCCCCGCCTGGCCGCTCGTCCGACGGGACGAGCTGGGCGACTTCAAGGTCTTCCGCGTGAGGCGGGACGTCTCCGTCTCGCCCGCGATGGGGACGGAGCATGCTTTCTACGTCCTCGAGGGGGCCGACTGGGTCAACGTCGTCGCCCTGACCGGAGACGGAGAGATGCTCTTCGTGCGGCAGTGGAGACACGGCACGGGCGGCGAGACGCTCGAGATCCCGGGAGGCTGCGTCGACCCCGGCGACGCCTCTCCGCTCGGGGCGGCCCGCCGCGAGCTGCGCGAGGAGACGGGCTTCGTCTCCGACGACTGGACCGAGCTCGGCTGGGTCAGCCCGAACCCGGCGATCCAGGCGAACCGCTGCTTCACCTTCCTCGCGCGCGCGTGCCGGAAGGTCGGCGAGCCCTCGCCCGACGGCACCGAGGACCTCCGCGTCGAGACGATCCCCGAGGCCGAGGTCGCGGGGCTCGTCCGCGCGGGGCGCATCCGGCACGCCCTCGTCCTCGCGGCCTTCCACTGGTACGGCCTCTCGGCCCGCTGAG
>JBDIBE010000025.1:0-17834 GCA_039812785.1 Thermoanaerobaculia bacterium
GAGCCCGCACCGTCCGCCGCGCCCGCCCCGTTCGCCTGGGGCGCGCCCCGGACGCCCGCGGAGATCCTCCTCGACGGCCGGGCGCGCGAGCTCGCCGACGAGCTCTTCGTCCTCGCGGGCGAGCTCCGCTTCGGCTCGCCGGACGACCGGCGCAGGCAGCTGAAGAAGCGGATCGAGAAGGAGCTCGCGCCGATCCCGAGGGACTCCCGCGCCCGCTTCCTCGAGCTGCTCCGCCGCTACTTCCCGGTCCTCCCGCCCGGCGCGGGGATCGACCCCGAGGTCCCGCGGCTCCGCAGGAAGGTCGAGGAGCTCGAGAAGAAGCGCCTCGAGGACAGCCCCAGCAAGAGCCTGGTCCGGAAGGCGCCGGCGGCGGCCGCCGGCGGGACGGGGCTTCCGCTCCGGCAGCTCGTCCTCGGGGAGGACCTCGCGCAGGCCGACCGGAACGTCCTCGTCCTCCGCCGCGTCCTCGAGTACGCGTTCGCGATGGAGGGGATGACGCTCGGCCTCATCCAGTCGCTCACGATGCCCGGCAACGAGACGATGGCCTTCAAGCTCCCGGGCTTCAAGGAGACCCTCCGGAGCCTCCTCCACGCCCTGGAGCAGGGCAAGCCCGTGAGCGTCCAGCGGGTCGAGGAGTACCTCGACGAGCTGAAGAAGTGGCAGGTCGCGATCCTCGCGGCCTTCCACCAGGCCCCCGGCGAGTGGTTCGACCGGCTCTGGAAGAGGATCAACCCGGTCACGATCGAGTCGGCGCCGCGCAGCGCGGGGTGGAAGCTCCGGGGCGAGGCGGCGGAATGGTGGGACCTCTACAAGATCGCCGTCCGCGACCTCTCGCCCGACCTCGTCAACGACCAGATCCTCCAGGGCGTGGCCCGCCTTTCGAAGGAAGAGCTCGAGAAGCTCAGGAAGACCCAGCGAGGAGACAACTCATGACGAAGACGACGTCCCGCTCCCTCCTCCGGCTCGCCGCCTGCGGACTGCTCGCCGCCGCGCTCCCGGCCCTGACCGGCTGCGGCGCCTCTGCAGGGACCATCCAGTTCCGCTGCGGCCCGGCGATCAACGGCGGCCTCGCGCTCGCCGTCGACGTCATCCGGGCGACCGAGGCGGAGGCGCGGAAGATCCAGGAGATGGGCGAGAAGTGGTTCTACGACCAGACCCGCTACAACATCCAGGGCCAGAACCGGATCCAGACCGTCACCTTCACCACGGGCGAGGGGGCCGGGGCGTGCGACCGGAGCGTGACCGTCCCCGTCTCCAAGGGCGAGAAGTTCCTCGTCATCATCGCCGACTACAAGTTCCAGAACCCCGACCCGACGAAGCACATCGTCGTCCTCCCGCGCGAGAAGTGGGTGGGGCAGAAGGTGATCGTCTCGGTCCTCGAGCGGGAGCTCTCGATCGAGCGCCGCTGGTAACGGGGCCCCATGAAGAAGACGCCGCAGGTCCTCTGGGCCGAGGGGATGTTCCTCCGGCCCCATCACCTCCAGACGGCCGAGCGCTACCGCGAGGAGGCGCTCCAGCGCGAGATCCAGCGGATCCAGCCGTTCTTCTACGGGCTGCAGTCGCTGGACGTGGCGCCGGACCAGCTCGAGAACTTCGTCTTCGAGATCCGCGACGTCTCGCTCAAGCTGAAGGACGGCACGGCGCTCTCGTCCGACTCGACGCTGAAGATCTCGCCGCGGAGCTTCAAGAACGAGCTCGACAAGGCGGGCGGCCGGATGCGGGTCTTCGCCGGCGTGCCCGTGCTCCGCGAGAACGCCCCGAACACGTTCTCTCCCGGCGAGGGGCCGGCGGGCGTCGACCGGCGCTACGTCGCGGAGAACGCCGAGGCCCTCGACGAGAACACGGGGTCGAACCCGCAGCCCGTGAGCGTCCGCCGCTGCAACGGGAAGCTCTTCTTCGGCGCCGAGAGCCAGGAGGGCTACGAGTGCCTCGAGGTCGCGGTCGTCGAGCGCTCGGGCTCGGGCCGCAACTTCCCGGTCCTCTCGCGCGAGTTCATCCCCTCCGTGACGGAGATCGGCGCCTCGCGGACGCTCCAGGCGCTCTGCGACGGCGTGACGAACCGGATCGAGGCCAAGCACCGCCTGCTCCTCACCGACGTCGCGCAGGGGCGCATCAACATGACGTCCGAGGGGTCCTCGGGCTGGCAGGCGATCATCAAGCTCCAGATCCTCGGCAGCTTCCTCTTCCTCTTCCAGCAGCTCACGCGGATCCCGCGCATCCATCCCTTCAACGTCTACACGGAGTTCGCGCGGCTCGCGGGCGAGCTCTCGATCTTCGACGACGGCAAGATCCCCGTCCGGATCCCGGTCTACGACCACGAGAAGCTCGGCCCGTGCTTCCACGAGACGTGCCGGGTGATCGAGGCCCTCCTCGAGAAGATCATCGCCTCGCGCTTCGTCAAGGTCGACTTCGTCCTCCGCGACGACCTCCTCGTGGCGGACCTCCTCGAGGAGTGGGTCGCGGCGCAGACGGAGGTCTTCCTCGCGATCGAGGCCGACATGGAGGAGAAGGACCTCCGCGGCCGGATCGTCACGATGAAGCTCGGGACGGTCCGCGACATCCCCGTCCTCCGCCAGCGGCGCCTCTTCGGCCTCGACCTCGAGCTCCTGAAGAGGACCCCGGCCGGCCTCCCGCAGCGGGAGGACTACTTCTACTTCAAGATCGAGAAGGAGGGGCCGTACTGGACGAACGTCGTCCGCGACCGGAACGTGGCCCTCTCCGACGCCCTCGACCCGAAGCTCAAGTTCTCGCTCTACATCATCACCAAGCCCGGGAGCTGAGATGGACTACACGACCGAGCTGTTCAAGGTCGCCGCGCGGGAGTTCCTCTTCCTGTCGGCGTTCCGCCAGAAGGTCCGCAAGGGGGTGCGGGTCGACCTCGAGGACGCCGCGGCGGACCTCGAGGAGATCTTCCGCGAGCAGGCCTCGGCCGTCCGGCAGGACCCGCGCCTGCAGGCGCTCTACGACCAGGCCCGCTACCCGCTCGTCGTCCTCGCGGACGAGATCCTGATCCACTCCGGGTGGGAGTACGCGCGCGACTGGCAGGACCGGCTCTTCGAGGAGAAGTACTTCCGCTCGAACATCGGCGGCGACCAGTACTTCGCCATCGCCAAGGAGCTGAGGCCCGAGGACGTCGAGCTCGCCTGCGTCGTCTACGCGGGGCTCGCGCTCGGCTTCCGCGGCAAGTACCGCGAGCGGCCCGAGAAGCTCGCCGAGGTGAGGAAGAACACCTACCGGCTCCTCTCCGAGTACCTCGCCTCGCAGAGCGACAAGATCACCCCGGAGGCCTACACGGTGATGGCCTCGGCCGGGAAGCGCCTGAACCCGGTCGTCACCCTCGGGCGCGTCGCCATCGTCAGCTTCGGGGTCCTCATCGGGTTCTGGCTCCTGACGTTCCTCTCCTGGGCGTCCCTCGTCGGCCAGATCAAGGACGTCGCCGAGAAGCTGGGAGTCCTCTGAGGCCGCCATGTACGAGCTGCTCGACCTCCTCGGACGCCTTCCGAAGCCCGTAAAGACCCTCGGCCTCGTCTTCCTGCTCATGCCGCTCTGCCTCGTGATCGCGAGGGCCGCCGGCTTCGGGCACCTCTGGTGGGCCGTCATCGGCGGCCTCATCGTCATCGCGCTCCTCGTCGCGGCCTACGACGCCTTCATCAAGAAGGGCGACAAGGCGCGCGGCGGGGCCTTCGAGAAGGACCTCGCCCGCGATGCGCAGGGCGGCGCGGGCGCCTCCAAGCAGGAGGTCCGCGAGGCCGTCAAGGAGCTCTCCCAGAAGTGGACGGAGTCCCTCGCCCAGCTGAAGGCGACGGGGCTGCAGGTCTACTCCCTCCCGTGGTACCTCCTCATCGGCGAGCCCCAGTCGGGCAAGTCGACGACGCTGAAGAACTCCGGCCTGGAGTTCCCGGTCGGCGGCGACGGCCTCTCGGGCTCGGGCGGCACGCGGAACTGCGACTGGTGGTTCGCGAACGAGGCCGTCATCCTCGACACGGCCGGCCGGTTCACGTTCCAGGAAGAGGCGGCCCCGGACGCCACGGAGTGGTCGACCTTCCTGAAGATGCTCAAGAAGTACCGCAAGGAGTGCCCGATCAACGGGGTCCTCGTGGTCATCCCGGCGACCTCGCTCCTCGAGGACACGCCCGAGGAGCAGGACAAGAAGGCCGCGAACATCCGGTCGAAGCTGATGAACCTCCAGCGGGTCCTCGAGATCCGCTTCCCGGTCTTCATCATGGTCACGAAGGCCGACCGGATCCTCGGGTTCTCGGAGTTCTTCTCGAAGCTCGACCCGGTCGACCAGCGGCAGCTCGTCGGCTGGTCGAACCCGCAGGGGCCCGACAAGCAGTACGCCCTCGCGTCGTTCGACGAGGCCTACGAGGAGATCCTCGTCCGGATCCACAAGCTCCGGATGAAGTTCACCCAGAACGAGGAGATCGTCCAGAACGTCGACCGGATCTTCATCTTCCCCGAGGAGCTCCGGGCCCTGCGGGAGTCGCTGAAGCGCTACTTCCAGGGGGTCTTCCAGGAGACGCGCTACGACGACCCGTTCGTCTTCCGCGGCTTCTACTTCTCGTCGGGCGTCCAGCAGGGCAAGCCGATCGCCCGGGCGACCCGCGAGATGCTCGGCAGCTCGGCCGAGGGGATCGTCGAGAACCTGGAGCAGATCTTCAAGCGCTCGCGCGCCTTCTTCATCAAGGACTTCTACGAGAAGAAGGTCTTCCCGGAGCAGGGGCTCATCGCGCGGACGAAAGCGGCCATCGAACGCGAGAAGACGACCCGCCTCGTCATGCGGCTCGCGATGGTCCTCCTGCCGGTCCTCTGCCTCTGCGGCATGATCCTTCCCTACCTCTCGATGCGGAAGTTCGTGAAGCCGATGCGGGAGACCGCCCTCAGGGCCGAGGCCTGCGTCGAAAAGAAGGAGGCCTGCTCCATCGGCGAGGCCTACGCGATCTCGGAGGCCATCTACAAGCACCAGGCGGCGATCCGCCAGCGGCCGTTCCTCTTCGCCCTCTTCTTCCAGCGCGCCTCGTCGGGGCAGCTCTACACCCTCCTCGGCAAGATCAACCAGAGGCTCTACGTCGAGCGCGTCGTGAACCCGCTCATGAAGGAGGGCGAGGCCCGCATGGCCACGCTCGACTGGGCGGGGCCGTACGACTACCGGACGTTCTTCTCGGCCCTCGACGCGCACCTGAAGTGGTGGTCGGTGAGGAAGGGGGCCCTCACGACCGAGCAGAAGCCGCTCGTCGAGGCCTCCGAGCTGAAGGTCGTCCCGCTCATCACGTTCCTCGCGAACACGAAGGGGATGGCGCCGGGGCCGAAGTCGAAGGAGATCGACGACTGGGTCGCGGCCGTCGGGACGAGCGGGAACCCCGACCTCATCCTCGCGGCGCTCCCGGCGGATCCTCCGAAGGACCCCGAGCTGGTCCGCGTGCCGGACCCGGGCGCCGCCATCCGGAAGTTCGAGGAGTTCTGGACCGTCGCGAACCTGGCCCGCTGGGACTTCCGGCTCAACCAGATGCTCGCCCTCTACGTCCAGAAGTACTCCGAGCTCCTCAAGATCGAGGACCCCTCCTCGAAGGGGTACCTCGACCGTGCGGCGGCGACGGGGAAGGACTTCAGGAAGGCCTACGACGACGCCACGAAGCACCTCGGGACGGCGAGGCCGGGCTCGAAGGAGTTCCCGGGCCTCGGGCCCGACGACTGGCGGCGCAACTTCGACGCCGACTACAACCAGCTGATGCGCTACACGGTCGTCGTCCCGGGCGTCATCAACGAGAACGCGCGGAACCGGATCAAGGGCCAGATGGAGGCCGACTGGAAGAACCTCGAGGCCCAGGTCCTGGCCTACGCCTACCTCGTCGTCGCGGACCCGCAGAACCCGGCGAAGAAGGCCTGGAGCCCGGCCGCGACCGCGATCTCGCCGATGCTCGTCCAGGTCACGGCGTTCGCCGACCTCGCGGCGTTCGAGGCCGCGGAGAACCCGAAGGCCGTCGTCGAGGAGGCGCTCCGCAAGTCGACCCCGGCCGACCAGAAGGCGACGCTCGAGGCCTTCTCGAAGAAGCAGGTCGACGCGAAGACGGCGGCGACGGCGAACGTCGCCGCGATCGCCGCGATCCCGCCGGACCAGAAGGCCCTCTGGCAGGACACGGCCCTCGCCGCCTTCGTCCCGCGCACCGCCGACCTCGCCCTCGTCTACCGGGTCCTCCCGTACACGCAGCAGTTCCTCGACCGGGCCGTCGGACCGACCTGCCTGGAGAGCGTCTGCTTCACGAAGAACCACGCGCAGCAGATGGTCCCGCTCGGCGTCTCGTACATCAGCTTCGCCGAGGCCTCGTCCATCGCGACGAGGCCCGACGTCGACGCCCTCGCGCAGGGGCACGCGGACGCGCTCCTCGACTACCTGCGCCGCTACGTCGACCGCTTCGCGGGCCGCCGGAGCGGAGGGGGCGGCGGCTTCGTCGTCCCGGGCTCGGCGCTCTCGGCGCGCAGCTGGCGTGACTTCCAGGCCGCGATCACGCGCTGGGCCCCGGAGGGCGGCGGCGGCGGCGACGCCCCGGTGACGGACATGTCCGGCGCCCTCGGCTTCGACGACGTCCAGGCCTTCGCGGCCTCGAACCGGAGGCTCAACTCGATCCTCGCCTATTACAAGGGGAAGGCCGCCCCGGTCCGCTCGGGCGGGCCCGCCAAGGCGCCGCCCGAGCTCGTCGCCGCGGCGAACATGTTCAAGAACAACGTCGTCCCGCTCCCCGAGCAGGAGCTGAAGGCCTGGAAGCAGCTCTCCCTCGCGCAGGACGGCGTCTCGCTCCGCGGCTACCACGCCTTCTCCCGGAGCCCGGCGGTGCGAAGGAGCGTCTACGGCCGCCAGCTCGTCGCGCTGGAGAGCCGCGGCGCGAACCTGATCCGCGATGCGATCCAGCCGTCCTTCCAGCAGGCCTCCGAGCCCGTCGTCCGGCGGATCCGCGAGCAGTGCGTCGGCCAGTTCCCGTTCATCCGCGAGTCGCAGCTCCGGCAGGAGCGGGTCGCGTACGCGGCCGGCACGTCCCTCAAGCCGGGGGGCAGCGGCAACAGCGCGACCTACCGGCTCGACCTCGCCACGATCGGTCAGACGCAGTTCTCCGGAATCCTCACCGACGTCGGCGCGCTCGCCGACGAGTACGCCCTGAACCCGATCCTGTGGGGCTGGGAGCCGCAGTTCGACTTCGTCGGCGACGCCTCGCGCGGCCTCCTCGCCGTCGGGCGCGGCTGGCAGGTCTTCCTCTTCGGCGGCGGCCGGTCGACCTCGGTCATCAAGGAGCACAAGGTCGAGATCCGGCCGCTCCAGTTCCAGCCGAGCCCGGGCAAGCGCTTCATGGGCGACCGGATCAACTCGCTCTTCCTCTTCGACCGCTCCGTCGTCGTCCGCCCTTCGACGGATTTCAAGACGGGCCGCCAGCCGAGCCCGTACGTCTGGCGCCTCGGCCCGTCGGACGCGCCGATGTCGATCACGGGGCGCGACGAGGAGTCGAAGGCGGGCTGGACCGGGAGCCTCGAGGCCTACGGCGGGCCGCTCCGCTTCTTCTACTTCGTGAGGCTCGCGAGCGAGGAGAGGGACCGGCGCGACGACTCCGACGACCCCGAGAAGGCGCGCGAGAAGGAGAAGATCTGGACCATACGGGTCGTCATCCCGAACGCCCTCCAGCGGACGGAGCCGCTCGAGGGGCTCTTCGAGCTCGCGTTCGAGGAGCCGATGCCTCCCATCCTCCCCAACTGACGTCCCACCCCGGGGGGGGCCCGGCCCGCGCCGGGCTCCCCCTTCGCGTCCGCAGCGTGCGGAATCCGCCGTGACGAGGTGACCGAGTGGCAGCCTGGAGTCTCTTCTCGAAGCTCAAGGACGGATTCGGGGGCGCCGACGGGCCGCCGCGGATCGAGACCTGCCCGCTCCACCTCTACGGGAAGCTGCCCATCTACAAGGACTTCATCTCCTCCGGCTTCACGGAGGAGGGGTCGAAGGACTTCCGCGACTGGCTGGGGAACGGCTTCAGCCGCAGGTGGTCGCTCCTCGAGGAGTACAAGGGGAGCGAGATCCCGCTCCACACGTTCCTCCTGCCCCTCCCGGGCGGGAAGCGCTCGGTCGCCGGTGCGCTCTGGGGGAGCCACGACGAAGGGGGGCTGCGGCAGTTCCCCTTCACCCTCTTCTCGGTCGTCCCGCAGGGGAGGCCGGCCGCCGACCCGTACGTCGCGCTCTCCTACCTCGAGGTCTTCGACGAGCGGGCGGCCTACATCCGGCGGAACTTCGTCCAGGGGCGCACCGTCGCCTCCTTCTACGAGAGCTTCCGCGGGGCGCGGATCGAGATCCCCGTGAAGCGGCCGGGAAAGATCGCCGAAGGGATCGAGAAGGAGGCGAAGGGGTCGACCCTCGCCGACTTCGCCGAGTCGCTCTTCGGCCCCGCGGCGGCGGCGGTCTGGCCCGGCTTCCTCTCGAAGGTGCGAAGCGCCTGCGGCCACGCGCCGGGCGAGGGGGCGGGCGCCGTGCGGCTCCCGCTCGGCAACCTCCTCCCGGCCGAGGTCCAGGTGCAGATGTGGCTCAGCTGGCTGGAGAACTCGGGTGTGATCGGAGACCGCGGCCCGTCGGGGACGCTCGTCTGCCGCTCCGGGGGGCGCTCGCGGGCCGTCCTCCTCTTCCGCGACCTCCGGCCGGAGGACTTCCTTCTCCTCCACCCAGAGCGGACGGACTACGAGTTCGTCGAGGAGACGGCCCCCGCCGCGCCTCCCGAGCCGCCCGCCGCCGGCGAGGGCACGGAGGCCCCGAAGCCGAACGGGTGGGACGGGCCGCTTTCGGCGTTTCTGCGCGCGGGACGGACCGAGGAGTGAAGGTGCCCGGGGTCACACCGATGTCGTACCCGCGGGGGGCGACCTTGAATTCGACGGGAGCGATCCCTAACTTATAGCTCGGAAGCTGCCGAAAGGAGGAAGCTCGAAATGGCCACGGTCGACTATTTTCTGAAGATCGACGGGATCCCGGGCGAGAGCGAGGACGCGACGCACAAGGGTGAGATCGACGTCCTCTCCTGGTCCTGGGGTGCGACACAGACCGGTACGATGGCGTACGGGGGCGGTGGAGGCGCCGGCAAGGTCTCCATGCAGGACTTCCACTTCACGATGAGGGTCAACAAGGCGAGCCCGAAGCTCATGCTCGCGTGCGCCTCGGGCGAGCACATCAAGAAGGCGACGATCGTCGCCCGCAAGGCCGGCAAGACGCAGCAGGAGTTCCTGACGATCAAGTTCACCGACTGCCTCGTCTCGTCCTTCCAGACCGGCGGGACCGGGTCGGGCGACCCCCTCCCGGTGGACCAGATCTCCCTGAACTACGCCAAGATCGAGTACGAGTACAAGCCCCAGAAGGCCGACGGCACGCTCGACGGGCCGATCGCGGCGAACTGGAACCTCAAGGAGAACAAGGGCGGCTGATCGCCCGCGGGATCCGAAAGGAAGACGCGCCGGCCTCCCTCGCGGGAGGCCGGCGCTTTTCGTGTACGCCGCGTGCGGCGCGTCCGCCGGGCCGGGGACGGCGTCCCCGGCTTCAGCTCGGCTCGGCCTCGGGCGCGTCGAACTCGACCGGCCCGAGCTCGAAGAGGCTGATCTCCTCCTCGTCGACGAGGTACGAGCGCAGGCCCTGGCCGGCCTGGAGCTCGTCGGCGAGGGTCTTCCAGTCGGTCATCCGCCCGAGCTTGACGAGGTCGTCGGCGTGCGCGGCCGAGCCGGGATAGAGGGCGAAGAGGAAGACGTCTCCGCTCGTCCCGTCGTCGGCGGTGATCCGGGCCCCCGGCCAGAGCAGGTCGCGGAGCTTCTTCGGCTGGTTCGGCTCGAGGCTGCGGGCCTGCTCGAGCGGGAACCACGTGTACTTGCCCTGGAAGACCATCTCCGCGACGCCCGAGAAGACGTCGTCGAAGTCGCGGAAGTCGGTGAACGGCTCGTCCCCCCGGCGGCCCGGGAGGGCCGGGCGCTCCTCCTCGGACTCGTCGAGCAGGGCGCGGGCCGCGGCGAAGTTCCCGCCGCTGATCTGGCCGATCGCGGCGAGGTTCTTCTCCACCCAGGCCGGGACGGGGCGGAGGAAGTGGGGCCGGGCCTTCCCGGCGAAGACGAGGGCCCGGTCGCGCTCGGCCTGGAGGAGGCCGCGATAGACGCCCGCGGCCATCTGCGCGGGGGCGTCGACGCCGGCGGCGGCGGCGATCTGCTTCTCGGCGCGGTCCCACTCGCCGGCGAAGGCGAGGAGCTCGAAGAGGAAAGTGCGCTTCTGCGCGTCCGTCGGGGCCTCCCGCACCTCCTGGGTCAGCGCCTCGATCGCGGCCTTGAGCTGGCCCGCGTCGAGGAGCTCCTTGGGCGTCGGCATTTCGGTCCTCCTCAATCCCGGCCCCGGGGACGCGCCGGAGGCGGCCCGGGGGGCAGGTTCGTTCCGGATGACAGGGGCTGCTGAGTCAGCTACAGTAACACCACTCATCGCTTCACAGGGAGGCTTCTAGATGTCCTCGGAGGCCCCGCTTCTGGACTTCGACCGGCTGCTCGCGCCGGTCTCTCCGGACCTGCCGTCCGGAGAGAACCTTCAGTACTCCGGCCTCTACGACGAGATCCGGGAGGCGCGCCGCGCCGACGACCAGCTCGAGCAGGGCGACTGGAAGCGCGAGCTGAAGGTCGCCGACTGGGACGAGGTCGTCGCCCTCGCGACGGACGCGCTCCTGACGAAGACGAAGGACCTGCAGATCTGCGCGTGGCTCGCCGAGGGGCTCACGATGACGAAGGGCTTCGCGGGCTGCCGCGACGGCCTGAAGCTCATGAAGGGGCTCCACGCGGACTTCTGGGAGACCTGCTTCCCCGAGATCGACGAGGGCGACATGGAGGGGCGCGCGAACGTCCTCTCCTTCTTCGACCGCCAGGTCGCCCTCGCGCTCCGCAAGGCGCCGCTGACGCGCGCGCCCGGGATGAACTTCTCCTGGCTCGAGTGGAGCGAGTCGCGCCCCTACGACATCCCCGAGACGATCGCCGGCCCGCTCGACCCTGATTCCCAGAGCCGCCTCGCCGACCTCAAGCGGCAGGCGGCGGAGGAGAACAAGACGAGCGGCGAGGACTACCGCAAGGCCAAGGCGGGCACGCCGAAGTCCTGGTATGAGGACGCCGCCAGGGCGCTCGCGCAGGCGTGGGACGAGTTCCAGGGCCTCGACCGCGTCATGGACGAGAAGTTCGGGCGGCAGACGCCCGGCCTCGGCGAGCTGAAGAAGGCGATCGAGGAGGTCCGCCGCGTCGTCGACGGGATCCTGAAGGAGAAGCGGGCCCTCGAGCCCGACGCCCCGGCCGCGGGTGCGGCGGCGGGCGGGGAAGGACCGTCGGACGCCGCGGAGGGCGGGGCCGTCTACCGCGTCGCGGGCCCTTCCGGGCCGATCCGCGGGCGGGCCGAGGCGCTCGCGCGGCTCGGCGAGGTCGCGGAGTTCTTCCGCCAGACCGAGCCGCACAGCCCGGTTTCCTACCTCGTCCAGAGGGCGATCGCGTGGGGCCAGATGCCGCTCGAGATCTGGCTCGCCGACGTGATCAAGGACACGTCGGTCCTCGAAGGGATCAAGGAAACTCTCGGGATCCGTCCCGGGGGCGAGTAGTCCGCAGACGCCAGGCGCATCGAAAGCCTGAAAGAAGCCAGGGAGGAACGCTCATGGTGAAGAAGGAAAGCATCCAGCAGAAGCTCAAGAGGGTCCGGCCCCCCCGGGTCCAGATCACCTACGACGTCGAGATCGGAGGCGCGATCGAGCTCAAGGAGCTCCCGTTCGTCGTCGGCGTCCTCGGCGACTTCTCGGGGCAGCCCGAGCAGCCTCTCCCGCGCATGAAGGACAGGAAGATCACCGAGGTCGACCGGGACAACTTCGACCAGGTCCTCTCCGGAATGACCCCGCGCGTCGCGATGGCGGTCGAGAACAAGCTCGCCGGCGACGGCTCGAAGATGGGAGTCGACCTGAAGTTCAACAGCCTCGAGGACTTCGAGCCGGACAAGGTCGTCCAGAAGGTCGACCCGCTCCGCAAGCTCGTCGAGGCGCGCCAGCGCCTCTCCGACCTGCTCTCGAAGGCCGACGGCAACGACAAGCTCGAGAAGATGCTGAACGACGTCCTCAAGAACTCCGGGAGCCAGGCGCAGCTCGCGGCCGCGCTCGGCCTCGAGTCCCCGAAGAAGGGGGACGGCAATGAGTAACGGGCAGGAGAAGGCGAAGGCACAGTCGATCGTCCGCGAGCAGGAGGGCGAGGTCGACCTCCTCTCGAAGATCCTCGAGGAAGGGCGCCTCGTCCAGCACGAGAGCCAGACCCAGCAGGCCCGCGACATGATCGCCGAGTTCGTCCAGCAGGCGATGCAGGGCCAGATGGTCATGGGCCGCGACCTCGAGTCGTCGATCCAGGCGCGCATCGCCGAGATCGACCGGCTCCTGTCGGCGCAGCTCAACGAGATCATGCACGCCGATGCCTTCCAGAGGCTCGAGGCGTCCTGGCGCGGCCTCCACCACCTCGTCTACGAGAGCGAGACGTCGGTGATGCTGAAGATCCGCGTCATGAACGTCTCGAAGAAGGACCTCCTGAAGGACCTCGAGCGCGCGGCCGAGTTCGACCAGTCCGCGATCTTCAAGAAGGTCTACGAGGAGGAGTACGGCACGTTCGGCGGCCAGCCGTTCGGCGCCCTCATCGGCGACTACTACTTCTCGAACCACCCGCAGGACCAGCTCCTCCTCGAGAAGATGGCCCAGGTCGCGGCCGCCGCGAACGCCCCGTTCATCGCGGCCACGGCGCCGCAGCTCTTCGGCTGGGAGAGCTTCCAGGAGATGACCGAGGTCCGCGACCTCGCGAAGATCTTCGACCGGACCGAGTACGCCAAGTGGCGCTCCTTCCGCGACTCCGAGGACTCGCGCTACGTCGGCCTCACGATGCCGCGCACCCTCATGCGGCTCCCCTACGGCAAGGAGACCATCCCGACCGAGACGTTCAGCTTCGAGGAGGACGTCGACGGCAAGGACCACAACAAGTACCTCTGGGGGAACGCCGCCTACTCGTTCGGCACCCGCCTCACCGAGGCGTTCGCGATGTACGGCTGGTGCGTCGCGATCCGCGGCGTCGAAGGGGGCGGCCTCGTCCAGGGGCTCCCGGTGCACACCTTCCAGACCGACGAGGGCGACGTCGCGCTCAAGTGCCCGACGGAGATCGCCATCACCGACCGGCGCGAGAAGGAGCTCTCCGACCTCGGCTTCATGCCGCTCGTCCACTGCAAGAACACCGACTACGCGGCGTTCTTCGGTGCGCAGTCGTGCCAGAAGGCGAAGAAGTACGACCTCGACTCGGCGAACGCGAACGCGCGCCTCTCCACGATGCTCCCGAACATCTTCGCGGTCTCCCGATTCGCCCACTACCTGAAGGCGATGATGCGCGACAAGGTCGGCAGCTTCATGTCGCGCAAGGACTGCGAGTTCTTCCTCAACCAGTGGATCTCGAACTACGTCACGCCGGACGACACCGCGTCGCCGGAGACGAAGGCGCGCTACCCGCTGCGCGAGGCGAAGATCGACGTCGCCGAGATCCCGGGCAAGCCGGGCGCCTATCGCGCGGTGGCGTTCCTCCGGCCGCACTTCCAGCTCGACGAGCTGCAGGTCTCGCTCCGCCTCGTGGCCGACCTGCCGACGTCCGCACGCAAGTAGGCGTTCGCGGCCGGGCGGCGGCCTCCGCCGCCCGGCCCTTTCCCGGGCCCCTCTCGTCCGCCCCAGGAGTCCGCCCGAGATGTCGCGGTTCGACAACGAGATCCGTGTCCGCCCGTCGGTCCTCGACCGGCTGATCGACTACGAGCCCGAGTACTCGCGGGAGGCGGCGCCCTCGCGCGCGAAGAACCTCCGGATGCTCAAGCAGTCGGTCCGGCGCGACCTCGAGTGGCTCCTCAACACCCGTGCGACGCCGAACGTCCCGGCGGATCTCAAGGAGGTCCAGTCGTCGATCGCCGTCTACGGGCTCCCCGACATGACGACCTTCTCGGCCAGGAGTCCCGCCGACAAGGCGAGGCTCCGCCGTACCGTCGAGCGGGTCCTCGAGGCGTTCGAGCCCCGGCTCGAGGGGGTCGTCGTGACGGTCGACCCCGAGCCGGGACCGGGGCTCTCCCTGAAGTTCCGGATCGACGCCCGCCTCAAGGTCGACCCGGCGCCCGAGCCGGTCTCCTTCGATACCCTGCTCCAGATCGGGAGCGGAGAGTTCAAGGTCAAGGGGGAGTGATGCGCGACGAGCTCCTCGGCTATTTCGAGCGCGAGCTCTCGTTCCTCCGCCAGATGGGGGCGGAGTTCGCCGAGAAGTACCCGAAGATCGCCGGCCGGCTCCAGCTCGAGCCCGACACCTGCGAGGACCCGCACGTCGAGCGGCTCATCGAGGCCTTCGCCTTCCTCGCCTCGCGCGTCCACCTGAAGGTCGACGACGAGTTCCCCGAGATCACGGAGTCGCTCCTCAACGTCCTCTACCCGCACCTGCTCGCGCCGATCCCCTCGATGTCGGTCGTGCAGTTCGTCCTCGACCCGTCGCAGGTGAGCCTCCAGTCGGGCCAGAAGATCCCTCGCGGGGCGATGCTCTACTCGCGCTCCGTCGGCGGGACGTCGTGCCGCTTCCGGACGGCCTATCCGGTCCACCTCTGGCCCGTCGAGATGCGCCAGGCGCGCTTCGAGCTCCCGATCCCGGGCGTCGGCCCCGAGGAGGGCGTCCGCACCGTCCTGCGCCTCGAGCTGAAGACGTTCGGCGGCGTCCCGCTCCGCGAGCTGAAGGAGAAGATCTCGGAGTCGGAGGAGCGGAACCTCTCCTCGCTCCGCTTCTACCTGCAGGGCGAGGGGAAGGTCGTCTACGCGCTCCACGAGCTGATCCACAACCACCTCGTCGCCGTGGAGCTCCGCCCGGGCGGGCCCCGGGACGTCCCCTCGCCGGTCAAGCTCCCGGCCTCCGTCGTCTCCGGGGTCGGGTTCGAGCGCGACGAGGGGCTCCTCCCGTACACGGAGCGCTCCTTCCTCGGCTATCGCCTCCTCGCCGAGTACTTCGCCTTCCCGGAGAAGTTCTTCTTCTTCGACGTGAAGGGGCTCGAGCAGGCCGCGCGGGACGACTTCGACGACGTCCTCGAGGTCCTCCTCTACTTCAACCGCGACTTCCCCCTCGAGCGGAACGTCTCGGCGCAGACGTTCCGCCTCCACTGCACCCCCGTCGCGAACCTCTTCCGGCAGGTCGCCGAGCCGATCCGCCTGACGAACCTGCAGCCGGAGTACCGGATCGTCCCGGACGTGCGGCGGCAGGACGTCACGGAGGTCTACTCCGTCGAGTCGGTGACGAGCGTCGCGAAGGGGAGCGACAAGGTCACGACGTACGAGCCGTTCTACTCGTACCGCCACGGCTTCGAGAAGGGGCAGGCGCCCGCCTTCTGGTACATGAGCCGCCGCCCCTCGGCACGTAAGGACGACGACGGCACCGACGCCTATCTCTCCCTCGTCGACCTCGGCTGGAGCCCGGCGCAGCCCGACGCGGACACGCTGACGGTCGAGGTCCTCTGCACGAACCGCGACCTCCCCTCGCGGCTCCCGTTCGAGGGGGGCGAGGCCGACTTCCAGCTCGAGGGGGCGGGCGTCTTCTCGGGGATCCGGTGCCTCAGGCGCCCGACGCCGACCGTCCGGGCGCCGCTCCGCAGGGGCCTGCAGTGGCGGCTCCTCTCGCACCTCTCGCTGAACCTCCTCTCTCTCGTCGAGCGGCCGGACGGCCAGGGCCCCGAGGCGCTGCAGGAGATCCTCCGCCTCTACGACTTCGCCGACTCCTCGGTCACGCGCCAGCAGATCGCCGGCATCACGAAGGTCGCGGCGCGGCGCGTCCTCCGCTCGATCGGGGTCCTGCAGCCGAGCTTCGTCCGGGGCATCGAGGTGACCGTCGAGCTCGACGAGCAGCAGTTCGTCGGCTCCGGGTCGTTCCTCTTCGCGCAGGTGCTGGAGCGCTTCCTCGGCCTCTACTCGTCCGTGAACTCGTTCAGCCAGCTCGTCCTGACGAGCCGCCAGCGCGAGGGCGTCATCCGCCGGTGGGCGCCGCGGGCGGGCGAGCAGATCGTCCTCTAGGCCCGATGAAGGACCTCCTCTACTCCGAGCCGTACCGCTTCTCGTTCTTCCAGGCGGTGCGGCTCCTCGAGCGGATGGCCCCGCCGGGGAAGGAGGGGGTCGGCCGGGCCGTCGTCCCCGGCAACGAGATCGTCCGTTTCCGGACCCACCCCTCGCTCGCCTTCCCGCCGAGCGAGATCGTCGACCTGAAGGCCCCGCCGCCCGGGCAGGAGGCGCGGCCGCCCGAGATGACGGTCAGCTTCATCGGGCTGACCGGGCCGCAGGGCGTCCTGCCGCACCCCTACACGGAGCTCGTGAGGGAGCGCGTCTCCTTCAAGGACACGGCCCTCCTCGCCTTCTTCGACGTCTTCAACCACCGGATCGCCTCGCTCTTCTACCGGGCGTGGGAGAAGTACCGCTTCCCGATCGCGTACGAGCGGCAGGGCGAGGACGCGTTCACGGAGTACCTGTTCGACCTGATCGGAATGGGGACGCCGGGGCTCCGCGGCCGGATGGCGGTGCGCGACCAGGCCCTCCTCCTCTACGCCGGGCTCGTCGCCCAGAGGCCCCACTCGGCCGGGTCGATCGCGGCGGTCCTCCGCGACTACTTCGGGGTCCCGGCGGAGGTCGTCCAGTTCCTCGGCCAGTGGTTCCCGCTCGAGGCCGAGAACGTGACGCGCCTCGGCGAGGCGAACTCGGAGCTCGGCCGGACGGTCGTGGCGGGCTCCTCCGTCTTCGTCTCGCAGTCGAAGTTCCGTGTCCGGCTGGGGCCGCTCACCCTCGCGCAGTTCGTCTCCTTCCTCCCGGTCGGCCCGGCCTTCCGGCCCGTGACCGACCTCGTCCGGTACCTCGCCGGGCTCGAGTTCGACTACGACGTCCAGCTCGTCCTCCGGAAGGAGGACGTCCCTCCCTGCTCCCTCGACTCGAAGTCGCCGCTCCCCCCGATGCTCGGGTGGACGACGTGGATCACCAGCGAAACGCCCCGGAAGGACGCCGACGACGTCGTCCTTCCGGTCGATAATTGAGGAAACCGGCGCGCGAGAGGACGACGACATGAGCGTGAACACGAAGTCCCTGTTCGGTCGGCTGAACGAGACGTGCTTCAAGGCCTTCAACAACGCGGCGGGCCTCTGCCTGTCGAAGACGAACTACGACGTCGAGGTCGAGCATTTCCTGCTCAAGCTCCTCGAGGCGCCCGACACCGACCTCGTGAAGATCCTCCGGCGCTTCGAGATCGACGCCTCGCGCCTCCAGAAGGACGTCACCCGGGCCCTCGACCGGCTGAAGACGGGGAACTCGCGGACGCCGGGCCTTTCCCCGAGGATCCCGCGCCTCGTCGAGAAGGCCTGGGTCGTCGCCTCGATCGAGTACGGCGCCGCGAAGGTCCGCTCGGGGCACCTCGTCGTCACTCTCCTGACGGACGACGACCTCGCCCGCCTCACGCGCGAGATCTCGCGGGACCTCGCGGAGATCTCCGCCGAGAAGCTCGCCAAGGAGCTCCCCGACATCGTCAAGGGCTCCGCCGAGGACCGCGAGGCCCAGGCGCTCGCGTCGGCCCCCGGCGCCGCCGGCGGCCCCGACGTCGCGACGGGCGTCCCGGGCAAGACGAAGGCCCTCGACCAGTACACCGAGGACCTCACCGCCAAGGCCCGCGCCGGGAAGATCGACCCGATCCTCGGCCGCGACTTCGAGATCCGCCAGGTGATCGACATCCTGACCCGGCGCCGCCAGAACAAACCGATCATGACGGGC
>JBDIBE010000026.1:0-17577 GCA_039812785.1 Thermoanaerobaculia bacterium
CTCGTCGCGAAGACCGGCGGCAAGAGCGGCGACTGGGCGCGCCCGGCGGCGGAGGCCGCTCGGCGGCGCCGGTGACGATCAGGCCGCGGGCTTCTCGAACGGCTCGGCGGCGGCCTCGACGAGCGCGGGCAGGAGCGCGGCGACGGGGACGAGAGCGAGGCGGTCCCAGGTCCACGTGACGAGCCAGGCCACGTCGACCCGGGCGAAGGCGAACGCGGAGAGAAGGAGCGCGGCGTAGGCGGCGGCGCCCGCGAGGAGCGGGCCGCGGGCCGCTCGCGTCCGGGGGGCGAGAGCGACGAGGAGCGCCGCGCCGACGAGCCAGGGCAGGACGTGGAGGGCGGCGGCCTCGGCGAGCGCGGCAAGGGCGCGGAAGGCCTTCCCCGGGCCGAAGGCGGAGATCGTGTAGTCGGCGAGGCCCGAGACGCCGTGGGCGGCCCGGTACAGCCCCCACGGGAGGACCCCGAGGCCGAGGCCGACCGCGGCGACGACGAGAGCGTCGCGCCTCCTGCGGGCGGCGAGGAGGAGGCCCGCGGCGACGAGGAGCACGAGGGCCCCTTCCTGCTTCGTGAGCGCCGCGAGGGCGAGGACGAGGCCTGCGGCAAGGGGAGTGAACGGCGTCGGCGCCGGGCTCTCGAGAAGGAGGAGGGCGGCGAGGACGAAGACGAGGAGGAGCGTCTCGGCGTAGCCGGTGTAGGCGGCGCTCTGGAAGTAGGGGAGGAGCGTCAGGGAGGCGGCGGCGAGGAGCCGCCCGGCGACGGGCGTGCGCGTCCGCGCGAAGGTGAGGGCCGCGGCGAGCGCGAGGAGGAACGGCCGGAGGAGCGCGAGGAGGAGCTCGTCGTAGCGGCCGAGGAGCTTGGCCGTTCCGGCGAGGACGAGGGGCCAGAGGGGCGGGTACTCCGGGTGCGAGAACTCGCCCGAAGGGTCCACCCGGAAGACCGACGAGAGCTCCCCGGAGGCGTGGATCGCCCGCGCCTTCAGCCCCCAGACGGCGAGGTAGTCGCCGAGCGAGAGCGGCTGGCGGAGGGCGAGGAACGTCGCGGCGGCGAAGCCGAACGCGAGGAGCGCGGCGGACGCCGCGACGAGGAGGCGGCTCCTCACCGCGAACCCTCCCTCCGCGCCCGCGTCAGGCGGATCCCCGGGGCGCCGGAGGGCTCGACGCGGACGCGGCGCGGAGCGAGGACGTACGCAGCCTTCCGGCGGAGCCGCTCGCGCAGCTCCGGCGGGACGTCCGGGCCGGCGAAGAGGAGGACGTCCTCGTAGGCGGGCCACGAGGCGGCGGCGCGAAGGGCGTCGGCGGCGAAGGCGGCGTCGCGCGCGATGCCGGGGGCGTTCAGGAGGCGGCCTCGGGGCCCGGCGCGCCAGAAGCGGCGCGCCATCTCGATCGAGTCGGAGAGCGGCAGGTCGGGGAGGGCGGCGCCGAGAACGAGCGCCGAGATGCCCGCCACGGAGAGCAGCATGGCGACGAGGCGGCGGGCGCGAAGGGGCATCACGCGGCAGGCACCGTGATGGATTCTAGAGTCCGCCTAGAATCCCGGCATGTGCGACTTTCACCTGCCTGGCCCCGGCGCGCGGCGAGGGGGCCAGGCGTGAGCGGCGCCCCGCTCCGCGTCGCCGTCCTGACCGTCTCCGACCGCTCGTTCCGCGGCGAACGCGAGGACCGTGGCGGCCCCGCCGTCGCCGAGGCGGCGCGGCGCCTCCTCGGGGCGGAGGTCGTCGAGGCCCGGGTCGTGCCGGACGAGAAGGACGACATCGCCTGGAACCTCGCGCGCCTCGCGGACGCCGAGCACGTCGACCTCGTCCTGACGACGGGAGGCACGGGAATCGCCCCTCGCGACGTGACGCCCGAGGCGACCCGCTCCGTCCTCGCCGTCGAGCTCCCGGGCCTCGGCGAGGCGATGCGGGCCGCGGGGCGCGCCGCGCTCCCGTCCGCGATGCTCTCGCGCCAGGCCGCCGGGGTGCGCGCGCGGACGCTCATCGTCAACCTCCCGGGCTCACCCCGCGGCGCCGTCGAGTGCCTCGAGGCGGTCGCGGCGGCGATCCCTCACGCCGTGGCCGTCCTTAGGGGGGACGCCCCGGACGCCCATCCCTCGCCGGGCCTCCGGGCCTGACGGCGCGCGGGCGATCGACGGCGTGCGAACGTCCCTCCGCCGCTCCGCGACGGCGCTCCTCTCCGCGGGGCTCCTCCTCGTCGTCCTCCCGGAGGCCCGAGGCGCCGGGCGCGGCGAGCCGGGGCGCGTCCCGACGCGGCGCGTCCTCCGTCTCGCAACGGGCGTCGTCGAGACGGTCCCGCTCGAGGCCTACGTCGCGGCGGTCCTCCCGGCCGAGATCGGAGGCAACGCCCCGGCCGCGGCGCTCGAGGCACAGGCCGTCGCGGCGCGGTCCTACGCCGTGGCCAGGACGGACCGTCATGCCGAGCAGGGCGCGGACCTGTGCGACGGCGTCCACTGCCAGGTCTACGAGGGGCTCGCGCGCTCCACGGCCGCGACCCGGCGGGCCGCCGAGGCGACGCGCGGCCTCGTCCTCGTCCAGAAGGGACGCGTGATCGCCGCGCCGTTCCACGCCGTCTGCGGCGGCCGGACGGCGCGCCCCTCGTCCGTCTGGGACGACGAGGAGACGCCCGACCTGACGCCCGTCGACGACGACGCCTGCCTCGACGCTCCGGGCGCGCGCTGGAGCTTCTTCCTCCCGCGCGCGCAGTTCCCGGCGCTCGCCGCGCGTCTCGGGTTCCCGGGAGCGCGCTTCTTCGAGGTCTTCTCGCACGGGGACGACGGCCGGGTCTCGACGCTCCGCCTCGTCGCCCCCGGAGGCCTGTCGCGGGCCGTCCGCGCCTTCGACTTCCGCGCGCGGGCGTCGGAGGCGTGGGGATGGAGCTCCGTGCGGTCGACGGCGTTCGAGGTCGCGGAACGGCCGGCCGGGTGGCTCTTCGAGGGGCGCGGAACGGGGCACGGCGCCGGCCTCTGCCAGGCCGGGGCGATCGCGAGGGCGCGCCGCGGGGAGAGCCGGGCGCAGATCCTCGGGCATTACTATGTCGGGACCGGCACGGCGTCGATCGACGCCGCCGGAGCGCCCGAATGAAGACGCCGCCGCTCCTCTCCGGCATCGACGCCCTCCTCGAGGACCCCTCCCGGCTCCGCGGCCTGAGGCTCGGCCTCGTCGCCAACCCCGCTTCCGTCACGTCGCGCTTCGTCCCGACGGCGAAGGCGCTCCTCGCGGCGGGCCTCGACGTGCGGGTCCTCTTCGGCCCCGAGCACGGGCTGACGGGCGCGGTGCAGGACATGATCGCCGTCGGAGACGGCGACACGCCCGCGGGGCGGCTCCCCGTCGTCTCGCTCTACGGGGAGAGCTTCGACGACCTCTCGCCGAGGCCGGAGCACCTCGCGAGGCTCGACGCCGTCGTCTGCGACCTTCCCGACGTCGGCTCGCGCTACTACACCTTCGTCTGGACGACGTTCCTCGTGATGAAGGCGTGCGCCGCCCGCGGCATCCCCGTCTTCGTGCTCGACCGCCCGAACCCCCTCGGCGGCTTCGCCGTCGAGGGGAACCTCCCCGAGGAGGGGCTTCTCTCCTTCGTCGGCCTCCGCCCCGTCCCGCCGCGGCACGGGATGACGCCGGGGGAGCTCGCGCGCTGGTCGAACGCCGAGCGGGCCCTCGGCTGCGACCTGACGGTCGTCCCGATGAAGGTGGCCGGCCGATCCGGCCCCGCGCCGCGGGGCCGGATCGGAGAGACGCCCGCGTGGGTCCTCCCGTCGCCGAACATGCCGACGCGCGAGACGGCGCTCGTCTACCCGGGGATGTGCATCCTCGAAGGGACGAACCTCTCCGAGGCGCGCGGGACGACACGCCCGTTCGAGACCGTCGGCGCGCCGTGGCTCGACGCGGACTCCGCGGCGGAGAGGGCGAACGGCCTCGGTCTCCCAGGGGTCCGCTTCCGCCCGCACGTCTTCCGCCCGACGTTCCACAAGTTCGCCGGTCAGGACTGCGGGGGCGTCCAGCTCCACGTGACCGACGAAGAGGACTTCCGCCCCTACGAGACGGGCCTGAAGCTCGTGAAGCTCCTCCGCGACCTCGACCCGTCGCGCTTCCGCTGGCGGACGGAGACGTACGAGTTCCGGAGCGACGTCCCCGCCGTCGACCTCCTCGCCGGGACGCCCCGCTACCGCGAGCTCGTCGACGCGGGGGAGAGCCTCGATCCGTGGATCGCGACCTTCCCGGCCGACGTCGCCCGCTTCGCCCCGTCGCGCGAGGCGAGCCTCCTCTATCGGCCCGGGCCGAGGCGCCTCCACGTCGTCGGGGCGCACCGCTCGGGGAAGACGACTCTCTCCGTCGCTCTCGTCGAGGCGCTCTCCGGGCGCGGGCTCTCCGTCGGCGCGGTGAAGCACACGCGCCACGACCACGACACCGACGTCTCCGGGACCGACTCGCAGAAGCTCTTCGCCGCAGGCGCCGCCCCCGTCGTCTTCGTCTCGGGGAGGAGGACCGGGGTCCACGCGTGGCACGGCGAGGAGCCCTCGCTCGACGACGTGATCGCCCGCGAGATGCCGCAGGCCGACGTCGTCGTCGTGGAGGGCTTCCGCGAGGCCGCAGGGCCGAAGGTCGAGGTCTGCCGGGCGGCGACGGGGCGCGAGCCGGTCGCCGCGGCCGACCCGGGCGTCTTCGCCGTCGTCACCGACCGCGACACGCCGCACGCCCCGGGCGTGCCGCGCCTCCCGCTCGGCGACGTCGAGGCGCTCCTTCCGCTCGTCTTCCGCGCCCTCGGCTTCGGGGAGGGGGCGTGAGGGCGATCCTCGTCCCTGCGCCGGGCGGCCCCGAGGCCCTCGTCCTCGGCGAGGCCCCCGAGCCGGCGCCCCGCGAGGGGGAGGTCCTCGTCCGCGTCCGCGCGGCGGGCGTGAACCGCGCCGACCTCCTCCAGGCCGCAGGGAAGTACCCGCCGCCGCCGGGGGAGTCGGAGATCCTCGGCCTCGAGGCGTCCGGCGTCGTCGAGGGGACGGGCGAGCGCGTCTGCTTCCTCCTCCCCGGCGGCGGCTACGCGGAGAAGGTCGCCGTGCCGCGGCCGATGCTCATGCCGATCCCCGCCGGCCTCTCCTTCGAGGAGGCCGCGGCGATCCCGGAGGCGTGGCTCACCGCGTACCTCAACCTCTTCCGCGAGGGAGGCCTTGCCGCCGGCGAGGTCGTCCTCCTCCACGCGGCGGCCTCCGGCGTCGGCACCGCGGCGATCCAGCTCGCGAAGGACGCCGGGGCGCGCGTCGCCGCGACCGTCCGCTCGCCCGCGAAGGCCGGGGCGCTCGTCGCGCTCGGAGCCGAGCTCGTCGTCGACACGACGGCGCGCGACTTCGCGGAGGCGCTCGAGGAGCGGTACGGGAAGTCCTCCGTGGGCCTCGTCCTCGACCCGGTCGGCGGCGCGGCGCTCGCGGGAAACGTCCGCCTCCTCGCGCGGCGCGGACGGCTCGTCCTCATCGCGACGATGGGGGGCGGAGCCGCCGAGCTCGACCTGCGCGCCGTCCTGACGAAGCGGCTCCGGATCGTCGGCTCGACGCTTCGCGCCCGAGCGCTCGCCGAGAAGTCCGAGCTCACCGCGGCGTTCGCCCGAGACGTCCTTCCCGGCTTCGTCGACGGGCGCTTCCGCCCGCTCGTCGACTCCGTCTTCCCGCTCGCCCGGGCGGGCGACGCGTTCCGCCGGATGGAGTCGAACGCGAACGTCGGCAAGATCGTCCTCACGGTGCCCGCGTGACCTACCGCGCCGCCGTCTTCGACCTCGACGGGACGCTCCTCGACTCCTACGTCGGCATCCACGACTCGCTCTCCGCCGTCCTCGACCACTTCGGCCGCCCGCCGGTCACCGTCGAGGAGGCCCGCCGCCTCGTCGGGCACGGCCTCGAGGCGCTCGTCGCGAAGGTCCTCCCCGAGGAGCTGCGCGCCGAGGCGGTCCAGCGATTCCGCTTCCGCTACAAGGTGAACGCCCCGAAGCTGACGCGCCTGATGCCCGACGCCGAGCTCGTCGTCACGGAGCTCTGGAGGCGGGGCGTGAGGCTCTCGATCGCCTCCAACAAGCCGGCGGTCTTCAGCCGGCAGCTCCTCGCGGGCTTCGGCCTCGAGGAGCTCTTCGTCTTCGTCGGCGGCCCCGACCTCGGATTCCCCGAGAAGCCGGCCCCGGCGATGGTCTTCGCCGCGCTCGAGGCGATGGGCGTCCCGCCGGCCGGGACGCTCTACGTCGGAGACATGACGGTCGACGTCGCGACGGCGCGTGCGGCGGGGCTCGCCGTCGCGGTCGTCCCCCTCGGCTCCTCGACTCGCGAGGAGCTCGAGGCGGAGCGACCCGACCACGTCCTCGGCTCGCTCGCGGAGGTCCTCGAGCTCTTCGCCGCCGCGCCGGGCGCCTGAGAGGCGCAACGGCGTCTCAGAGGCGGGCGGCGACGGCCTGGAATTGGACGGCTCGGCGCGCGCGCGACGTTGGTCCGGACGCCGTTTCCGGAGCGGAAGAGGAAGGGGCCGAAGGGTAAGATCGGGCGCATGAGCAGCGCCTTCGACTCCACCTCCGGCCACGCCGGGCAGGTCCGTTTCTTCAACCCCGGCCCCGTGTGGGTCCGCCCGCAGGTGCTCCAGGCCCTCGGCGGCCCGATGATGTCGCACCGTTCCGCGGCCTTCTCCGACCTCTACGGCCGCATCCTCGAGAAGCTCCCGAAGGTCTTCCGGACGAAGGGCCAGGCCCACACCCTCGCCACCTCCGCGACGGGCGTCTGGGAGGCGGGCCTCGTCTCCTGCGCGACCGGGCCGGTCCTCGCGTGCTGCAACGGCGCTTTCTCCGACAAGTGGGGGGAGATGAGCCAGAAGCTCGGCCTCGAGACGGACATCCTCCGGGCCGAGTGGGGCAAGCCGATCCTCGCCGACGACGTGAAGAAGGCCCTCGCGGCGAAGAAGTACCAGATCGTCACGGTCGTCCACAACGAGACGTCCGTCGGGACGATCTCCGACCTCGCGGCGATCGCGAAGGTGATCCGCGAGAACAGCGACGCCCTCGTCTTCGCCGACGTCGTCACCTCGCTCGCGGCGACGAGGGTCGAGGTCGACGAGTGGGGCCTCGACCTCGCCGTCTGCGGCTCGCAGAAGGCGTTCGCGCTCCCGCCCGGCATCGCGGTCTTCTCGATGTCGGAGCGGACGCTCGCCGCGGCGAAGGCGAAGAAGCACCGCGGGATCTACCTCGACCTCGTCGACGTCGAGGCGTTCGGGAAGAAGAAGCAGAACCCGACGACGCCGTCGCTGCCGCTCCTCTACGCCCTCGACGTCCAGCTCGACCACATCCTCGCCGAGGGGATGGAGGCGCGCTGGGAGCGCCACCACGCGATGCTGAAGGCCGTCGAGGAGTGGGCGCCGAAGGCCGGCTTCCGCTTCCTCCCCGACCCGCCGGCCCACTCGCCGAGCGTCTCCTCGCTCTTCCCGCCGGAGGGCGTCGGCGCCGAGGACCTCAACAAGGCGATGAAGGCCGCGGGCTGGACGCCGGGCGCGGGCTACGGGAAGTACAAGTCGCTCAACATCCGGATCGGGCACATGGGCGACGTCGACCTCGCCTCGGTGAAGAACGTCCTCGCCGCCTACGAGGAGCAGGCGGCGAAGATCCTCGCCTCCGCCCCCGCGGCGGTGAAGGCCTGAGCGGACGGAAGGGACGCCCCGGCGGCGATCCCGGAACGCGCGGGCCTCGGGGTCGGGTCGACCCCGGGGCCCGTTCCCTTTCCGGCGCGCCGGGAGAGACGGAAAGTGAGACGGGAATGAGCATCCGGACCAGGGTCGGGATCGTCTTCGGCGGGCCGTCGCGCGAGCACGGCGTCTCGTTCCTCTCGGCGCGCTGCCTCCTCGAGAACCTCCCCTCCGACAGGTACGAGGCCCTCCCCGTCTTCGTCGGAAAGGACGGTCTCTGGCACGGCGTCGCCGCCTCGCGCGAAGAGATGCTCCGCTACTTCGCGCGGCCGCCGCGCGAGGCGCTCCTCGACGGCGTCGTCCCCGGCTCACGGCCCGCCCCCGCGGCGGAGATCGTCTCCTCGTTCGCGGCGGCGTTCCGCGACGGCGCCTGGGACGTCGTCCTGCCGATCGTCCACGGCACCTATGGCGAGGACGGCGTCCTCCAGGGCCTCCTCGAGGCGACGAACGTCCCGTACGTCGGCTTCGGCGTCGCCGCCTCGGCGGTCGGGATGGACAAGCTCCTGATGAAGGCCGCGTTCGCGGCCGCGGGGCTCCCTCAGGTGCGCTACGTCGGCGTCCGCAGGGCCGACTGGGCCGCGCCCTCCCGGCGCGAGGCGCTCCTCGGGGAGATCGGGGCGCTCGGCCTGCCGCTCTTCGTCAAGCCGGCCTGCGCCGGCTCGTCCGTCGGCATCACGAAGGTGAAGCGGGGCGAGGAGCTCGACGCGGCCGTCGCGGCCGCCCTCGCGGTCGACGCGACGGCGCTCGTCGAGGAGGCGGCCGACGCGCGCGAGGTCGAGTGCGCCGTCCTCGAGGGAGAGGACGGGGGCCCGACGGAGGCGTCGCTGCCGGGCGAGGTCGTCCCGGGGCACGAGTTCTACGACTACGAGGACAAGTACATCGACGACCGGTCGTACTCGGTCATCCCTGCGGACGTTCCGGGGGAGACGCGCGAGAGCGTCCGGCGCATGGCCTGCGCCGCGTTCGACGCGGTCGGCGGCGCGGGCTTCGCGCGCGTCGACTTCTTCCTCGACCGCCGCTCGGGCCGAGTCCTCCTCAACGAGATCAACTCGCTCCCCGGTTTCACGCCGATCTCGATGTTCCCGAAGATGTGGGAGGCGACGGGCCTGCCGCTCGGCGCGCTCCTCGACCGCCTGGTGCGGAGCGCGTTCGGAAGGCCCCTCCGGGGGCGCTGAGAAGGGTCAGCTTCCCGCGAGCGCCGTCTCCAGCGCCTCGCGCACGGCGCGTGGAACGTGCGCCGCGCCGGCGAGGCCGACGGTGAGCCGGATCCCTTCGGGCGCGACGACGCGAAACGCGGTCAGGACCTTCTCCCCGGACTCGACGGAGACCGCCGTCCTCTCGCCGCCGTCCGCCGACATCGCTCGCGCCTGGTCGAGGGCGACCACGAGGCGCGCGCCGCACGCCTCGGCTTCGTCAGGGGCGAGGGATCCGACCGCCGCGACGAGGAGGCCGTCGGGGCCCAGCAGGAACGCCGCGTCGGCCGACGCGGCGCGGCGGGCCCACTCGAGTACGGGCGTGAAGACGCCCGCGCCGAACCCGCCGGGCGCGACCGCGGGGGGCTCGAGCGACGCCGCCGCGGGCGGGGGCGCGGGGACGGGAGGCTCGGCGGACGACGCTCCCCGCGGAGCGGCCGCCTGCCGGAAGCGGACGAAGCGCGAAGGGTCGGGGGGCGGCACGCCGAAGGCGGAGCCGGCGGCGGGACGCTCTCCGGCGGGCGGCTCGGCGAGGAGCCGGCTCAGGGCCCGGGCCAGCTCGAGGTCAGAGGAGCTCACGTTGCGGCCTCCCTTCTTCCGGGACGGCGCCCGGCGTCCGCTTCTGGATCTGCAGCTCGACCTCGGCGGCGAGGAGCTCGAAGCGGCGCGCCTCGGGGGAGACCGGCCCGGGCAGGAAGCTGACGGGGAGGCCCTTCCGGCTCGCCTCGTGGAAGGTGTCGACGCGCGGGATGATGCTCTCCAGGACGCCGCCGAAGCCGTTCCAGATCTCGCCGAGGATCGAGAGCGAGAGGGGCTTGCCCTTGTCGACCATCGTGGGGAGAACGCCGAGCAGCCGGAGGCGCGCGTTCTCGGTCTGCCTCACGTGGTCGAGGACGCGGAAGACCTGCGAGACGGAGCGGAGGGCGAGCGTCTCGGCGGCGAACGGCACGAGGGCGAAGTCGGCGACCGAGAAGGCGGCGCGGGTGACGAGCCCGAGGCCGGACGGCGTGTCGAGGAGGACGAGGTCGAACCCTTCCTCGACGCGCGCGAGGGCGTCGGCGAGGACTCCCGGGGAGCGGATCGCCTCTTCGAAGTCGCAGACGTCGATCGGGTCGAGCCGACCGCGCGGCAGGAGCGAGAGGCCGGGAAGGCGCGTCGCGAGGACGGCCTCCTTCGGCGTGGCCGCGCCCGCGAGGAGGTCGGCGAGGCCGGCGAGCGCCGTCTCCCCTTTCGCGAGGGAGAGCCCGATCCCGCCCTGCGGGTCGAGGTCGGCGAGGAGCACCTTTCGGCCCCGTTCCGCGAGCGCGACCGCCAGGTTCAGCGAGACGGTCGTCTTTCCGACCCCGCCCTTCTGGCTCGCGATGACGATCCGCAGGGACATCGGCCCCTCCTTCCCCGTCGCCCCGGCCGCGCCGGTCAGACCCCGCGCCGGGACCGACGATACCCGCGTCGTGCCGCCGCGGGAAGCTCGCGCCGACGTTCGGGGGTGCCTGGCCTCGTCCTCGCCGGGCAGGGTGTGATGCACGGACTCAGCCCGGCACGCGGAAGGCGTCGGGGAGGAGGTCGACGCCGCAGGCGCGCCCCGACGCCATGAAGCGGGCGTGGAAGCCGGCCATGCGGGGCAGGCGGGCGTCGAAATGAGGGACGACCTGGTACCCCGCCCCGAGCGATGCGCCGAGGCCGATCCACATCCCTCCGTCGGGAATGGGCTCGAGGCGCGGGATGACGAGCCGGTCGAGGCCGAAGCGGGGGGCGGAGCGCGTCCAGATCGCGGAGATGCAGGCCACCGCATCCGTCGGCATCATCGAGCCGCTGGCGGCGGCGATGACGACGGGATCCTGGCGGGAGAAGAAGAGGACCTCGACGCGGCCCTCCGGTCCGAGCTGGGCCTCCGCCGTGGCGAGAACGAGGAGGAGCGTGCCGGGAGCGGCGTTCGACAGGACGACGCAGCCCTTCGAACCGCGGACGGGGACCTGCTCGGGACGGCCGCGGCGCGGTTGCCGAGGGAGAGGAGGGGCGCGCTCCTGCCCGCGTTCCGGAGCTCCTCGACGTGCCCCGGGAGGGCGCTGGCGATGACGAGGCCGTCCTGCGAGATGACGGCGGCGGCTTCGATCTCCGGATCTCCCGTGAGGAGAGCGCGCCGGACGCCGTTCAGGCCGTCGGCTCGCGACGTCGGTTCGTCCTTCCGTCCGGGTCAGGCCTCCCCGCGCGTGCGCGGGGCGCGGCGGTTCGAGTCGGCCGGGCCCGCCCTCAGCGCGGCAGGAGCGTCCTCGGGTCGAGCGTGGCGTTGTCGATGACGGAAGCGTACGCGCCGACGGCGGCCCCCGGCGTGGGCGAGGAGACGACGAGGACGGCGTCCGCGAGGGAGGAGGTGCCGAAGTCGTTCGCGACGTTCAGCTGGGCCCTCGAGAGGGGGCCGATCGAGAGGCTCTTCGTCCCGAGGACGGCGCCCGAGGTCGAGACGAGCTGGACGACGACGGAGACGGTCGACTCCGTGGCGTTCGCGAGCATCAGGTTCGTCCGGAACGAGGCGTCCTGCCGGACTCCGAGGATCGACCGCGGCGTCGAGCCGACGAGCTCCGAGGTGGCGAGGACCGGGACGCTCTGGCCGTAGGTGCCGCCCCCTCCCGCAGTCCAGGTCTGCCCCAGGACGGCCAGGCTCGCCGAGGTCGACCGGACGAGGATCGGCCCGTAGTCGCTCGAGAGGCCGAAGAGCGACCAGAGGACGTCTCGCCACGTCCGCGTCTGCCCGGCCGGGATCGCGACGTACCGCTCCGGGCCGCCGCGCCCGTCGCTGGAGTTCCCGAGGAACTTCACGGTGACGCTCGCGGAGGTGGAGCCGGTGTTCCGGATCGAAAGGTCGGTCTGCCAGAAGGCGCCTCCCGCCCCGCCCACCCGCGCGCTCGAGGTGAGCAGCCAGGTCCCCGCGACGGGGCCCCCGCCGCCGGCCGTCGTCACCGTGAACGTGAGGTCGACGTACGGGACGTCGGTCCACTTGTCCGAGAAGACCTGGACCTTCCACGTGCCGGGCTTGCCCGCCGCGGCCGTCCCGGAGAGGTCGAGCCGGTCGGCGAGGCAGTAGCCGGAGTAGGCGGTGCTGAGCGGGTCCCACCCGTGGCTCGCGTAGACCTGGCCGCTCGGGTCCCACCAGACGGCCGTGAGCCCCTCGCCGTTCTGGAAGCCGGTGATCCGGAAGTAGAGGTGGACCGCCGGGTCCGTCGAGAGGAACGCGGTCGAGGACGCGGGCAGCGAGGAGCAGAGCTCGGCGGGGACCGACTTCGACGTCATCGCGTTCGTCACGGTCGGGAAGCCGCCGCCCCCGCCGCCCGACGAGATCGTGAACGTCAGGTCGACGTACGGGACGTCGGTGATCATGTTCGAGAAGACCTGCACCCTCCAGGTGCCGGGCGTGCTCGCGACGGACGAGCCGGCGATCTTCAGCGCCGCCGACAGGCAGTAGCCGGTGCCGGAGGAGAGGGGCGACCAGGCGCCGGAGGCCGCGACCTGGCCGTCGGGCGAGTACCAGACGCGGGTCAGCTGCTCGCCGCTCGCCTGACCGCTGACGTTGAAGAAGAGGTACGCGTACGCGTCCGTCGACGAGAAGGCCGTCGTCGGCGTCGGGAGGGGCGTGCACGCGTCCTGGGGCACGGCCTTCGTCGTCATCGCGTTCGTCACCGACGGGAACGCCAGGGCCTCCGCCGGCCCCGCTCCGGACGCGACCATCGAGCCCGCCTCGACGGGCCTCGCCGTGGCGAAGGCCGAGGCCCCGGGCAGGACGGCGGGTGCGGAAAGGGCGAGCGAGAGAAGGCCAAGGGCCCCGGCCAGCGGCAGCGTCAACCTCATCGTCTCCTCCTCGGGCGAGCGGCGGGGCCGGCGACCCGACGGACACGGACGGGGCGGCCTTGCCGCGCGTCACTCCTCCGGCGGCCATTCTACGCCGCAGTGCAGCGCGGGAGCTCTCTCCCTACAATGGCTCCGGCCGCCTGCCGGGCGGCGCGAGGAGGTGCCCTGGTGAACGAGGTGCGTGCGGCGCTCGATGCGACGGAGATCTTCTCGGGCCTGCCGGAGCGGGTCCTCGACCTTCTCGCGGGGGCCGCCGTGCGGCGCGACGTCCCCGCCGAGACGATGCTCTGGACGCAGGGCTCGCCCCGCCGGGCGCTCTTCGTGATCCTCGACGGGAGCGTCGAGATCTCCCGCGAGAAGGACGGAATCGTCGAGCCTCTCTCCGTCGAAGGGAAGGGCGAGGCCGTCGGCGTCGGGGCGCTCCTCCACACCTCCGAGCACACGACGTCGGCGCGCGCCCTGACGGACCTCTCCGTCGTCGAGCTCCCGCGCGCCGAGGTGCGCGCGCGGCTCATGGGCGACGCCGCAGCCGCGATGGACGTCGTCTCGCGCGTCGCCGTCGTGATGAACCGGCACCTGCAGTACCAGAGCTCGCGCGACGTCGGCGCCGAGAAGGGGTACGGCTCCGGCGCGACCCGGCGGGAGCACGACCTCCTCGGCGAGCGCGACGTGCCGGCCGACGCCCTCTTCGGCGTCCAGACGCTCCGCGCCGTCGAGAACTTCCCGATCACCGGGATCCCGGTCTCCCACTTCCCGACGCTCGTGCGGGCGCTCGCGATGGTCAAGCTCGCGGCGGCCCGCGCGAACGCGCGGCTCGGGCTCCTGCCGGCCCCGCTCGCCGAGGCGATCGAGCAGGCGGCGCAGGAGGTCATCGACGGGCACCACCACGGGCACTTCGTCGTCGACATGGTGCAGGGGGGCGCCGGCACCTCGACGAACATGAACGCGAACGAGGTCATCGCGAACCGCGCGCTCGAGATCCTCGGGCGCTCGCGCGGCGACTACGCGGCCTGCCACCCGAACAACCACGTCAACCTCGCGCAGTCGACGAACGACGTCTACCCGACGGCCCTGAGGATCGCGACGATCCTCGCGACGCGCGGCCTCGTCGCGGCGCTCGAGCGGCTCCGCGGCGCGCTCCAGGAGAAGTCCGAGGAGTTCCGGGACGTCCTGAAGATGGGGCGCACGCAGCTGCAGGACGCCGTCCCGATGACGCTCGGGCAGGAGTTCGGAGCGTTCGCCGTGACGACGGGGGAGGACGTCGCGCGGCTCGAGGAGACGGTCCGCCTCTTCCTCGAGGTGAACATGGGCGGGACCGCGATCGGAACCGGGATCAACGCCGACCCGCGCTACCCGGAGCTCGTCGTCGAGGAGCTCCGGCGCGTGACCGGGCTCGACGTCGTCCTCTCGGAGAACCTCGTCGAGGCGACGCCCGACACGGGCGCCTTCGTCATGTTCTCGGGCGTCCTCAAGCGCGTCGCCGTGAAGCTCTCGAAGATGTGCAACGACCTCCGGCTCCTCTCCTCCGGGCCGCGCTGCGGCCTCGCGGAGATCAACCTCCCTCCGATGCAGCCGGGCTCGAGCATCATGCCGGGGAAGGTGAACCCGGTGATCCCGGAGGTCGTGAACCAGGTCGCCTTCCAGGTCATCGGGAACGACCTGACGATCACGCTCGCCTCGGAGGCCGGCCAGCTCCAGCTCAACGTGATGGAGCCGATCCTGGCCTTCAACCTCTTCCAGTCCGTCGACATGCTCACCGCCTCGATCGACACGCTCCGCCTCCGCTGCATCCGCGGGATCACGGCCAACCGCGAGAGGGCGCGCGAGATGGTCGAGCGCTCCATCGGCATCGTCACGGCCGTCGTGCCGGCGCTCGGCTACGAGCGGGCGAGCGAGGTCGCGAAGGAGGCGCTCGCGACGGGACGCCCGGTGCGAGAGCTGATCCTCGAGAAGGGGTACCTGACGGCCGCCCAGCTCGACGACCTCCTCTCGATCGAGGGAATGACGAAGCCGCGGCCGCTCGCGCCCGCCGACCGGACGGTCTGAGGGGCGGCTTCACGCCGTCTTCGTGCGCGGCGCGAAGACTCCGGCCGCCGGAGGCGGCGACATAATCGCCTTTCCGGAGGGAGCGCCATGTCGAAGCTGATCGGGATCCTCACCTCGGGCGGCGACACGCCCGGCCTCAACGCCGCCCTCCGCGCCGTCGGCAAGGCGGCCGAGCTCCGCCACGGCATGCAGGTCATCGGCTTCCGCGACGGCTTCCGCGGGCTGATGGAGAACCGGACGGTCTGGCTCGACGAGAAGACCCTCTCGGGGATCCTGACCCACGGCGGGACGATCCTCGGCACGAGCCGCGACAAGCCCAACGCGATGCCCGTTGCGGGGAAGGTCCTCGACATGACGGACCTCATCGTCGAGAACTACCGAAAGCACCACCTCGACGCGCTCGTCTGCCTCGGCGGGGGCGGGACGCAGAAGAACGCCTGGCACCTCGCGAAGGCCGGCTTGAACGTCGTGACGCTCCCGAAGACGATCGACAACGACGTCGCGGGGACCGACGTCACCTTCGGGTTCGACACGGCGCTCGGCATCGCGACGGAGGCCGTCGACCGCCTTCACTCGACGGCCCACAGCCACCACCGGATCATCGTGGTCGAGGTGATGGGCCACAAGGCGGGGTGGCTCGCGCTCGGGGCGGGCGTCGCCGGCGGGGCGGACGTCATCCTCGTCCCGGAGATCCCGTACGAGGTCGACTCGGTCGCCGCCGCCATCCTGAAGCGGTTCCGGAGCGAGAAGCGGTTCTCCATCGTCGCGGTCGCGGAGGGCGCGCTCTCGAGGGAGCAGGCCGAGGCCGCCGCAAAGGAGAAGGGGAAGGAGAAGGAGAAGGTAAAGGACTCCGGCGGGAAGAAGGGGAAGGACGGGAAGAAGAAGGGGAAGGAAAAGGAGAGCGCGGTCGCCGGCGAGGGGCACGAGTCGGGGCGGGCGCTCGCGCTCGCGCGGCAGCTCGAGGAGCGGACGGGGCTCGAGTCGCGCGTGACGATCCTCGGCCACCTCCAGCGCGGCGGGACGCCCTCGGCGGCGGACCGCTTCCTCGCGACCCGGCTCGGGACCGCAGCCGCGGACCTCGTGGCCGAGAGGAAGTTCGGCGTCATGGTCGCCGCGCGCGGGGAAGGAACGAAGCCGGTGCCGCTCGAGGAGATCGTCGGGAAGAGGAAGGTCGTGCCGCTCGACCATCCCTGGATCGCCTCCGCGCGCGCACTCGGAACCTGTCTGGGCGACTGACTCTCCGGCGCGCGCGGCCCTCCCCGCGCCCCCCCTTTGAACCCTCCCCGCGCCCCCCACCCACCGCCCTTCGCGGTGCGTGCGCCTTCGGCGCGCGGGTTCCTGTTCGTGGGGCGCGATGAGGGCGACCCGGGGAGGAGGGAAGCCCGGAAGAGAAAGCGGCGGGCCTTGCGGCCCGCCGTTTCAGCGAGGAGCGGGAGAGCGGGAGGGACTACTTCTTCGTGGCGGCGATCTGCCTGGCCTGGCCGATGCCGATCGGGATCGACTTCGGCTTGGCTTCCTCGCGCTTCGGGAGCTCGACCGTCAGCACGCCGTCGACGAGGCTGGCGTTGATCTTCTCGGGGTCGACGTTGACCGGGAGCGAGAAGGCGCGGACGAAGCGGCCGTAGGCGCGCTCGACGCGGTGGTAGGCCTTCTTCTCGGTCTCCTTCTCGAACTTCCGCTCGCCCTCGAGCGTGAGGACGCCGTTCTCGGCGCGGAGCTTCAGGTCGTCGTGCGAGAAGCCGGGAAGCTCGACCTGGAAGACGAGCTGGTCGGGCGTCTCGCTGATGTCGACCGGCGGGGCCCAGGCCGCGAGGCTCGGCGCCTCGTCGGCGGCGCGGCCGGAGGGGAGCATCTCGCCGAAGAGCCGGTTCATCTGGCTGCGGAAGGACTCGAGCTCGCGGAAGGGGTCGTTCCAACGGGTGATCATGGTGTTTACCTCCCTGAAGAGTGACGTTCTGGTCCGTGGGCTCCTGTGATCTTCATCGGAGGCCTCAGGTCCACTCCGAATTTAGGATCTGATGTGTAGATTGTCAAGTATGGGAGGCAGAATCACTGAAGAAACCTCGCGCGGTCTCGCGCATGGGGCGCTGCAGATAGGGATCTGTGGGCTTAAGGCTTTGCGAAGAAGGGCTTTGCCCTCTCGTACTGCTTTGGAACGGGGTAGGGATCCCCAAGCTCGGCTGCAGCCTTGAGGGGCCACTGGGGGTTCCGAAGGAGCTCCCGGCCGAGGAGAACGAGGTCGGCCTTGCCGGAGATGACGATGTCGTTCGCCATCGCCGCCTCGGTGATCAGGCCGACGGCGGCCGTCGGCACGCCCGCCTCCGAGCGGACCTTCTCGGCGAACGGGACCTGGTAGCCGGGAGCGAGAGGGATGCGCGCCTTTGGATGTCCGCCCCCGGAGGAGCAGTCGACGAGGTCGACGCCGAGCTCGCGGGCGCGCCGGGCGAACGCGACGGCCTCCTCGGGGACGAAGCCTCCTTCGACCCAGTCGGTCGTGGAGATCCGGACGAAGAGGGGGAGCTCCTCGGGCCACGCGGCGCGGACGGCGGCGACGACCCGGAGCGGGAAGCGCATCCGGTTCTCGAGGGAGCCGCCGCAGGCGTCGTCGCGGCGGTTCGCGAGAGGAGAGAGGAACTCGTGCAGGAGGTAGCCGTGGGCGGCGTGGAGCTCGACGACGCGGAAGCCGGCGGCGAGGGCGCGGCGGGCGCCGGCGGCGAAGGCGTCGGCGATCCGGTCCATACCGGCCTCGTCGAGGGGCTCGGGCGCCTGCCATCCCTCGTCGAACGGGACGGCGCTCGGGGCGAAG
>JBDIBE010000027.1:0-17265 GCA_039812785.1 Thermoanaerobaculia bacterium
AGGCGGTCGCGCGCGGCGTCGAGGAGGGCGCGCATCTCGCCGGCGGAGGGCTCGAGGGGGATCGCGTCCGGGGGCTTCGTCATGCGGTCGGGGACCATAGCACCCGTGGCCCGGCCCGCGGGCTGCCGGCGCGCTCCACGCCGCCCGCTTCGGGCATGATGGCCGGCCGGGCGGGCGCCGGACGCCCTCCCGCTGGAGCACGAGATGCCCGAAGGCGCCTGGGTGAAGGAGCTGAAGGCCGCGATCACCGTCTGCGACCGCGACGGCGTGGCCCTCGAGATGAACGACCGCGCGGCGGAGACGCACGCGAAGGACGGGGGCCGCGCCCTGATCGGAAAGAGCATCCTCGAATGCCACCCCGAGCGCGCCCGGGAGCTCTTCGAGGATCTGCTCCGGACGGAGCGCCTCAACGTCTACACGATCGAGAAGGACGGCGTGAAGAAGCTGGTCTACCAGGCCCCCTGGTATCGCGACGGCGTCTTCGCGGGGATCGTCGAGCTGTCGCTTCCGATCCCGTGGGACCTCCCCCACTTCGTGAGGAGCTGATCGCCGCGGCGCCTTGCCGAATCCCGTCCCTCCCGGGCCGGGGAGAGCGGCCGCGTCTAGACTGGGCCCTCTCCCGTAAACACGAGCCGGCCGGAGGACGACGAGATGCTGAAGACCACGGGTGCGATCCTCGCGGACGCATTCCGCGACCTCTCGCGCTCCTTCCGGGAGCTCGCGGTCGCCGACATCGCCTGGCGGATCGCCGCCTTCGCGGCGCTGGCGCCCGGAACGCTCCTCCTCATGCGGTGGGCCGTGACGCGAAAGGGCGGCGGGGTCGTGGCGGACACCGAGATCGCGACCGTGCTCCTGACGACGCTCCAGGGCCTCGCCGTCCTCCTGTTCGGCGGCGCCGTCCTCGCGGGGATCACGGCGCTCGAGGCCGCATGCCTCATGGGTATCGGCTTCGCCGCCGCCGAGGGGAAGCGGCTCGAGGCGCGCCGCGCCCTGCTCTTCGCTCTTTCGAGGGCGCCGCACGTCGTCGCCCTCGCGGCGCACGCGATCGTGCAACTCGCCGCCGGCGCCCTCCCGTTCGCCGCCGGCGCCGGCTTCGCCTGGCTCGTCTTCCTGCGAGCGCACGACATCAACTACTACCTCTCGAGGCGGCCTCCGGCCTTCTGGGCGGCGGCGGCGACCGTCGGGCTCCTCCTCGCAGCGGCCGTCATCCTCTTCGTCCGGACCGTCGCCCGCTGGGCCTACGCCCTGCCGCTCGTCCTCTTCGAGAGCGTCCCGCCGCGCCGGGCCCTCGGCGAGAGCCGGCGGCGCGCCGAGGGAGACTCGCCCGTCATCCTCCTCGCGCTCGGCGCCTGGCTCGTCCTCGGCCTCGCCCTTCTCTCGGCCACGACGTGGCTTCCGCCGGCCCTGGGGCGGGCCGTGGCGCCCCAGCTCGCCTCCTCGCTCGCGGGGATCGTCGCCTTCGTCGCCGGCCTCGCCGCCCTCTGGGGCCTGCTCGGCCTCGCGGCCGGCATCGTGAACGCCGCGCTCTTCTCGCTCGTCCTCCTGCGCCTCTATCTCGCCGTCGGGGAGCCGAAGGACCCGCGCGCCCCGGGGATCACCGCGGAGGAGGCGCCGGCCGTCTCGCTCCGGACGCGCCGGCGCCTCCTCGGGGCCACCGCCGCCGTCGCCTTCCTCGCCGTCGTCGCCCTCACCCTCTTCGCCGCCGCGCCCGCGCGGACGAGCCAGCCCGTCGCGGTCATCGCGCACCGCGGCGCCTCGATCGAGGCCCCCGAGAACACCCTCGCCGCCTTCCGCCTCGCGATCGACGAGCGGACCGACTGGGTCGAGCTCGACGTCCAGGAGTCGAGGGACGGCGAGGTCGTCGTCGTCCACGACAGCGACCTGATGAAGCTCGGCGGCGACGCCACGAAGGTCTGGGACGCGGACGCCGCGCACCTCCGCTCCGTCGACATCGGCAGCCGCACCGGGCCGCAGTTCGCCTCCGAGCGCGTCCCGACGCTCGCCGAGGCGCTCGCCGTCTGCAGGGGGCGCTCGAGGATGCTCGTCGAGCTGAAGTCCTACGGGCACGCCGTGCGGCTCGAGGAGAAGGTCGTCGCGCTCGTCGAGGCGGCCGGCATGGCGGACGACTGCGCGTTCATGTCACTCGACCACGCAATGGTGAGGAGGATGAAGGAGCTTCGACCGTCGTGGCGGGTCGGCGTCCTCGCCGCCAAGGCGATCGGCGACCTGACGCGGCTCGGGGCCGACTTCGTCGCCGTCGAGAAGAAGATGGCGACGCGCCGCTTCGTGCGGACCTTCCACCGGGCCGGGCAGGAGGTCTACGCCTGGACGGTCGACGACCCGGCCTGGATGCTCACGATGATGAGCCGCGGCGTCGACGGCCTCATCACGAACCGTCCCGCGCTCGCGCGGAAGGCGATCGCCCGGCGCGCGGGGATGAGCGAGGCGCAGCGCGTCCTCGTCGCGCTCCTCGTGCGGCTCGGCGCTCCGGCCGGGGCGGTCGTCCCGGAGGAGGACCTTCGTCCGTAGCCTCCCGCGGCCTCAGCGCCTCCCCTCGGGCCGCTCCGGCGCGAGCATCCAGGCGGCGCCCGCGAGGGCCGAGACGACGAGGAGGTACCAGAGCGAGGCCGTGCCGTTCTTCGCCTCGGCATAGCCGGTCGTCCCGAGGAGGAGGGCGACGGCCGCGGCGGCGGCGAGGAGGAGGAGCGCGGCGCCGGCGCCCTTCAGGAGCATCGGCAGCGCGGCCGTCCGCGAGCCGAGCGCCGCGAGGACGAGCCCCCCGAAGACGCAGGCCGGGAAGAGGACCCACGCCGAGAGCCCCGGCGCGTTCGGGGTGAGGCCGAAGGCTCCGGCCAGCAGGAAGACTCCCGCAGCGATCCCGACGAGGGCGAAGACGACTCCGACGACCTTCAGCACGCGCCACCTCCCGGTTCCGGAGGATTATCGCCGCGGAAGGGACGCCGGATTCCGCGGCTCCGCGCGTCAGCGCCCGGACGACCAGGCGTAGACGGCGTCGGAGGCGCGGTCGAACGCGACGATCGTCCGCGCGGGGACGGCGCGCCCCGCCCCGGAGAAGACGTCGGCGGCGATGACCGTCCTCTCGCGGGCCGGCACGACCTGCACGAGCCCGCGGAACCACCAGTCGGCGCCCTTCGGCGCCCGGAACGTGAGCGTCGCGACCTGCTCGTCGGGGATCCTGTTCAGCTCGCCCTCGAGCGCGGGGCGGTCGTCGGCCGGGAGGCGGAAGCGGAGCCAGAACGCCCCCGACGCGGCCTCCCCGGCGACCTTCAGCTCGGAGGCCGACACGGGGACCCAGGCGGGGACGGCGGAGCCGGCCTCCGCGCGGGTCGCAAAGGACGACTGCGGCGCCGCGCCGCCACAGGCGGCCGCCGCGCCGGCGAGGAGAAGCGCGAGGGAGAGGGCGACGGGACGGGGCGCCGTCACTGGCAGAGGCCGATGTTCTCCTTGACGTACTCCCCGAGGGTCCCCTTCTTCACGCGGGACCGGAGGTCGTCGAGGAGCGGCCAGCGCCACTTCGGCTTCTGCTTCGTCAGCTTCTCGTAGAGCCGGACCGTGCTCTCGAGGCCGCCGACGTACATCGCCTCGCGGTCCTGCTGCTTGTCGAGGTTCTGGATCGCCCAGGCCGCGTTCCCGAAGTAGAGCTGACCGACGATCTCCGGCGCGCCGTTCTTCCCCGAGCCGTTGAGCGGTCCGAGGAGCTCGGGGCACGTCGAGACGTAGAGGTCCGGCGCGTTCACGATGAAGCTCGTCAGCCACTGGCGAGCGTTCTCCGCGCCCGAGGCGAGCGGGTCTTCCTCGAGCTGCTTCACGAGGGCCAGCGCCTGCGCCCTGTCCTCGGCGGAAGAGGCGGTGGACTCCTGCGCAAAGCTCGGATGGGAGGCGGCAAGGGCGATCAGGAGGGCCGGCATCGTAAAGAGAAGGAGAAGGGACCTCTTCATGGGACCCGGAGTATGCCGAAAAATCGGCCGGCGTACAGGGGGGGTGTTCGAAAACCGTTCGAAGATCCGGCCGGGGGGGCCGGCCAGGCCCTGCGCAGGCCGCTGAGACGAACGGCCTCGCACCTCTCGCGTCAGGCCGCGCCGCGCAGCTGGAGAACGACGAGGAGTCCGACGAGGACGGCCGCGCCCGCGAGGCAGAGACCGAGGAGCCAGAGGTCGATCCGTCCGTAGCCCGGGAGCGGCGGCATCCCGCGCGCGAGAACGAGGCCGAGGGCCGCAAGCCCGACCGCGACGGCCGCCGGGACGGCGACGAGCGCCCACGGAAGAGCCCCCGACGAGGCGACGATCACGAGGAAGCCGGTCAGGAGGGCGCAGGCGACGAGCCCGAGCGTCGGCCCGAAGAGCCGGCTCGACTCGAAGCGCCCCTGGACGAAGACCGCGGCGAGCGCGACGGAGGCGAGGAGGAAGGCGCCCGCTCCCGCCGAGAAGGCGAGGGCGAAAGAGACGAAGGCGGGGTCCAGGGCTCCCTCCCCCGCCTCAAGCGAGCGCCGGCTCGGCGGGAAGCCTGCCGAGGAGCCGCCAGAGGCCGCGATGGAACCGGTGGATCCCCTTCGCTCCGGGAAGGAACATGAGGAGGCAGTGCCCCTGGACGAGGGCCACGCCCGCCTTCCGGGCCTCCTCGGCGGCCTCCGGCGAGCCCGCGCCCTGCTGGAGCCAGGCGCGGCGGATCCCCGCGGCCCCCGCCTCGGCGACGAGACGCGCCGCCGCGGCAGGAGGCGTCGCGACGACGAGCGCGTCGACCCTTCCCGCGACCGAGGCGAGGTCCCGGGCGCACGGGAGCCCCTCGATCGTGTCGGCCCCGGGGTGCACCGGCACGACCTCGTAGCCGCGCGAGGCGAGCTCGCGGAGGAGGACGTTCCCGAATTTCTTCCCCGAGCGCGACGCCCCGGCGAGGGCGAGGCGCTTCTGCGCGACGAAGTCTCGGACGACCTCGGCGGTGACGGCAGGGGGCGTTGTCATGGCTCTTCTCCGCGGCCGCGCGCGGCGGCCGGCCCTCGATTCTCCTCCCGAGGCTACTCGACGAGGAGGAGCTGCGCCGAGGCCTCGAGCCCCGCGAGCCTTCCGGCTCCGGGCCGCCCTTCCGTCTTCCTCTCGACGTAGAGGAGGACCCCGAACTCCGGGAAGTCGGGCTCGGCGTACGCCTCGTCCGGGTCGTCGACCTCCTCGTCGAAGTCCGCGGCGAAGTTCGGCCGGAGGATCAGGTCGGCCTCGGGGTCGTCGAGCGGCGCGAAGTAGTAGGGACCGATCGTCTCGCTCTCGTGCAGCGCGAAGGCGACGCCGAGGAGCCGCTCCACCTCCTCGCGGACTCCCTCGACGTCCTCGGTCGGGAAGCCCCAGAGCTCGACGCTCGGCTCGCTCACGGCGTCCTCCGCGCCCCGAGGAGGACGAGGACGACGCCCGCGGCGACGGCGCCCGCGCCGGCCCAGGCCGGGACCTCGACGCTCCCCTGCTCCTTCAGCGCGAGCTCGATCCCGGCGATCTTCGCGCTGTGGGTCTTCTTCGTGTAGCGGAACGTCCGGAACGCGAGCGCCGCGACGCCGAGCGCGACGAGGAGGAGCCCCACGATCGTCTTCGCCTTCATGTCGTCCCCCTTCCGGCGGGCCGCTGCTGCGGCCGGGCCGAGGATAGTCCGTCAGGCCGCTTCCCGCGTCGCGGCCGCGGGCTCAGAAGAGGCCCTCCGCCTTCATCCGCCCGAGCCCCGCCTTCGCGAGCGCGGCGAGCTCGCCGAAGAGGGCCGCGTCGGGCGCGCGGAAGGCGAAGCACGACTTCCCCTGCATCCGCGACCTCAGGCCGGGCGAGATGCCGTCGAGGAGGTCCGGGAACATGTAGACCGGGAAGAGGTGGAAGGAGACGTAGTTCTTCGTCACCTGGACGCCCCCGAAGAAGAGCTCCTTCTTCCACGCCGGGGAGAAGGGCGTGTTCAGCGAGTAGCCCTTCGGCCCGTCGGCGGTCACCTTCAGCCCCTTCGCGTGGGCGGCGAGGATCTCCCGGAGCGCGGCGAAGGCCTCGGCCGACTGCTCGGCGGTGGCTCTCACCGGCGGGGCTGGCGCGGGACGCGTCGACATCTCGTCCTCCTCGGTGCGGCGTCTCGCCCGGAGGCTACCAGCGCCGGGCCGGCGCGCCTACGGCGTCAGGGGCGGCTCGAGGGCGGCGCGCACCTGCCAGCGGGTCGGCTCGCGCGCGATCCAGGCGCGGAGCAGGGCGCACTCGTCGCACCGGCGGTCCGGGAAACGGTAGGAGGCCTCGTCGAGGGCGCGGGTCGTCAGCGCGGGGTCGACGGCACGGTAGGCCGCGACGAGCCCCGGCTCCGTTCCGTCCCCCGTCAGGCCGGCGAGCCCCGCCTCGAGCGCCGCGAGATCGACCGGCTCGAGGCCGACCTCCACGCACGCCTCGACGGAGCGGCCTCCGAGGAAGTCCTCGCAGGAGGGCGCGAGGAACGCCTCGAACGCCTCGCGGACGTACTCCGCGCGGCTCTCCCTCGGGAGCTGCGCGTCGACGAAGCCGACCCGCCTCCGCCGCAGCTCCGCCGGGGTGACGCCGGGAACGGCCCACGGCAGCGGGCCCTCCTCGCCGGGGCGCGGACGGTACCAGCCGCTCCGGACGGTCCCGGGCGCCGGGGAGGCCGCGAGCCGGCGCTTCAGCTCCTCGGCCGCGGCCCAGAGCGCTTCCGCCGCCTCCGCCGACCGGACGTCCGCCGTAGCCCGCCCGAACGCCTCCTCGACGACGGGGCGCCGCGCGGGCGCGTCCTCCCGCACCCAGTCGTCGAGGACGTCGAGGAGACGAGGGAAGAGGCGGTAGGTCCAGCGCCGCGACGCGGCCTCGCAGACGACGGGCGCGAGGGCCTCGGCGGTGGCCGCCTCGTCGGCGAAGAGGGCGAGAGCCTTCCCCGCCGGCGACGGCCCGAACGGCGCCGCGCGCTGCGCCGGGGCGGGAGCGGCCGCGAGGAGGAGCAGGGCGAGGCCCGAGGCCGGGACGAGCCGCCGCGCGGAGCGAAGGATCAGGCCGACGGCGACTTCCCCCTCACCATGCCGTAGATCACCAGGAGGACGACGGCGCCGACGACGGCCATCAGGAACCCCGCGGCCTCGCCCTCCTTGTAGAAGCCGACGAGGCGCCCGAGGAACGTCGCGACGAGCGACCCCGCGACCCCGAGGATCGTCGTCATGACGATGCCCATGTTCTCCTTCCCCGGGTGGAGGAGCTTGGCGAGGATCCCGACGACGAGGCCGATGAGGACCATCCAGATGACGTGCAGCATGGCGGAATTGTCGGCCCCCGGCTCCCGGGCCGCAACGACGCGTCAGGCGCGGCCCGAGAAGCCGAGGACGGCGACGAAGTGGCAGGCGCTCCCGGCGAGGACGAAGAGGTGCCAGACCGCGTGCGCGTACCGCACCCGCTTCGCCGCGTAGAAGGCGACGCCCCCGGTGTAGAAGAGCCCGCCTGCGAGGAGCCACGCGAGGCCCGGCCACGGGACCGCGGAGATCAGGGGCTTGGCCGCCACGACGACGAGCCACCCCATCGCCACGTAGAGGCCGACGGCGAGCCGGTGGACCTTCTTCCCGAAGGCGAACTCGAGCGCGATGCCCGTCCCCGCGATCGCCCAGACGAGCGCGAGGAGCGTCCAGCCCCACGGCCCGCGGAGGACGCCGAGCGTGAACGGCGTGTAGCTCCCGGCGATGAGGAGGTAGATCGCCGTGTGGTCGAGCTGCTGGAGGACCTGCTTGGCGCGCGACGGCCGGACGGAGTGGTAGAGCGTCGAGACGAGGTAGAGCGCGACGAGCGCCGACGCGAAGACGGAGGCCCCGACGACCTCTGGGGTCCCCCAGCGGCGGGCGGCGGCCGCGACGAGGAACGGGAAGGCGGCGAGGCTCGCGACGAGGCCGAAGCCGTGGGTGGCGCTGTTGGCGATCTCCTCTCCCCTCGTGAGCGTGCGGGAGGCGGCGGCGGGGGCTTCCATCCGGGCCGGACGGTAGCTTCCGCGTGTCACGGCCGCGTCACGGCCGCGGCGGGTGCGGAGCGGGCCCGCAGACGAAACGGGGGCGGCCCTCTCGGACCGCCCCCGTCGGGTCACCTGCGGAGAGGAAGGGCTACTCCATGCCCTCCGTCCCCTCGTGCTCCCTCTTGCTCTGCCAGACCGCCCAGCCGATCGCGGCGAGCGCGCCGGCCGCGATGACGACGCCCGTCACGCGGGAGCCGCTGGCCGGCGAGAGGAGGTTGTACTGGAGGACGAGGCCGAGGGCGAGGAGGCTCACCATGTTCATGACCTTGATGAGCGGGTTGATGGCCGGGCCGGCGGTGTCCTTCAGCGGGTCGCCGACCGTGTCGCCGGTGACGGCCGCCTTGTGCGCGTCCGAGCCCTTGCCGCCGTAGATGCCGTCCTCGATCAGCTTCTTGGCGTTGTCCCAGGCGCCGCCGGCGTTCGCCATGAAGACGGCGAGGAGCTGGCCGACCAGGATCATGCCGGCGAGGAAGCCGCCGAGGGCGTACGGCCCGAGGAGGAATCCGACGAGGAGCGGGGTCATGATCGCGAGGAACCCGGGCCCGATGAGCTCCTTCTGGGCGGTCGTCGTGCAGATGTCGACGACGCGGCCGTAGTCGGGCTTCTTCGTGCCGGCCCAGATCGCCGCGTCGCGGAACTGCACGCGGCACTCGTTGACGATGTAGAAGGCCGCCCGGCCGACCGCGCGGATGAGCATCGAGGAGAAGAGGAACGGCACCGCGCCGCCGAGGAGGAAGCCGATGAAGACCTTCGGGTCGGCGACCGTGAGGCGCCCCGCCTCGGCGAGGTACATCTCGGTCGTCATCTGGTGGATCTTCTCCTCGCTCCCGACCGCGATGACGGCGATGAAGCTCGAGAAGAGCGACACGGCGGCGATGACCGCCGAGCCGATCGCGATCCCCTTCGTCTCGGCCTTCGTCGTGTTCCCGACGGCGTCGAGGTCGGCGAGGATCTGGCGCGCGCGCTTGGCCGAGCCCGGCTTCTGGGCGTCCATCGCCTTGACGTCGTAGGCCATCTCGCCGATGCCGTTCGCGTTGTCGGCGACGGGCCCGAAGACGTCCATCGAGATCGTGTTCCCCGTGAGCGTCAGCATGCCGATGCCGGCCATCGCGACGCCGTAGGCGATGAAGAGGGGCGGGGTGCCCGCGTAGCAGAGGACCGAGAGGCCGATGGCGCCCGCGATGACGATGATCGCCATGACGGTCGACTCGTATCCGACGGCGAAGCCCTGGATGATGTTCGTGGCGTGGCCCGTCTGGCAGGAGCGGGCGAGCTCCTTGACCGGCTTGTGGCCCGTGTGGGTGAAGTACGACGTCACCTTGTTCAGGGCGATCGCGAGGAAGACGCCGATGAGGCAGGTCAGCGCGGGCCGCAGGTCGAGGCCGGCGACGCCGAAGTTGAAGATCCCGGCGAGCGCCGCCGGATCGCCGTTCGGGAAGCCCGCCTTCGCCATCGGGTTCCCCTCGAGGTACGCCGCGTCGAAGCGGAGGTAGGAGAAGCCGAGGGCGAAGAAGCCGCCGACGCTGATGAGCGAGCCGATCCAGAAGCCGCGGTGGACGCTGTTGAGCGCCGTGTCGGAGGTGTCGTTCGCGCCCGCCTTGACGGTGTAGGTCGAGATGATCGAGCCGAGGACGCCGATGCCCCGGACGAGGAGCGGGAAGATGACCCCCTTGTGGCCGAAGGTCGCCATGCCGAGGATCATCGCGGCGACGATCGTCACCTCGTAGCTCTCGAAGATGTCGGCCGCCATGCCGGCGCAGTCGCCGACGTTGTCGCCGACGTTGTCGGCGATCGTCGCGGCGTTGCGCGGGTCGTCCTCGGGGATGTCCTTCTCGATCTTGCCGACGAGGTCGGCGCCGACGTCGGCCGCCTTCGTGTAGATGCCGCCGCCGACGCGCATGAAGAGCGCGAGGAGCGTGCCGCCGAAGCCGAAGCCGAGGAGCGCCTCGTAGGCCTTCTCGCCGAAGATGAGGAAGATCGTCGTGCCGCCGAGGAGGCCGAGGCCGTCCGTCAGCATGCCGGTGACCGTCCCGGTCCGGTAGCCGAGCTGCATCGCCTCGCCATAGCTCGAGCGCGCCGCCGCGGCGACGCGGAGGTTGCCGCTCGTGGCGAGGCGCATGCCGACGAAGCCGACGGCCCAGGAGAAGAGGGCGCCGACGAGAAACGCGCCCGCGCGACCCCAGCGGTAGGCCGGCTCGCTCCCCGTGTAGGTGAAGAAGAGGAGGAGCGTCAGCACGATGATCAGGGGCCCGATGCGGCGGAACTGCGCGGCGAGGTAGGCGTTCGAGCCCTCGCGGACGGCCGCGGCGACCTCCTGCATCTTCGGGGTGCCTGTGTCGGCGGCGAGGACCTGCCGGGCCAGCATGAGCGCGTAGAGGAGTCCCGCGACCGCGATGCCGAGGACCGTCAGCAGCGCGCCGATCTCCATCGGCGTGTAGCGCGGGTCCGAGAAGAGCGCGAACGGCCGGAACGGCGCCGCCTCGCCGCCGCCCGAGCCGAAGAGTACGGGCGAGAGCAGGAACGCGCCGCCCCCGAGGAGCGCGAAGACCGTGAGCTTCTTCGTGCTCATGGGCGCGCCCTGTCGCCGAAAGAACGAAAGGAAAGTCGATCGCAAGGTCGTACCTCCTCCACGGGGCTGCGGGATCCTCGCAGCGCGCCGGTCACGTCCCGCTCCCCAAGCGGCGAACGCTACGCCTCGCCGGGCCGGGGACGCAAGGAGGATTCGGGGCGGGGAGTCGCCGGGGCCCGGCCGGATGGGCCGGGCCCCGGCGGGACGGCCTAGAAGAGCTTGCCGCCGAAGGCGACGATGAGGCCCGAGAAGACGACCGAGACCATGCTCATCAGCTTGAGAAGGATGTTCAGCGACGGGCCGGTCGTGTCCTTGAAGGGGTCGCCGATCGTGTCCCCGGTGACGCCGGCCTTGTGGGCGTCGGAGCCCTTGCCGCCGTAGGCGCCGCGCTCGATGTGCTTCTTGGCGTTGTCCCAGGCGCCGCCCGCGTTGTTCAGCATGATCGCGAAGACGAAGCCGCAGGAGAGGCCGCCGACGAGGAGGCCCATGACGCCGGCGACGCCGAAGACGAGGCCGACGGCCACCGGCACGGCGATCGCGAGGAGCGAGGGGACGAGCATCTCGCGCTGGGCGCCGGCCGTGGAGATGGCGACGCAGCGGGCGTAGTCGGGCTTCGCCGTCCCTTCCATGATCCCGGGCGCCTCCTTGAACTGGCGCCGCACCTCCTCGACCATCGACCCGGCGGCCCGGCCGACCGCCTTCATCGTCATCGCCGAGAAGACGAGGACCATCATGGCGCCGAGGAAGAGGCCGCAGAGGACCGAGGGGTTCATCAGCGTGACGTCGTAGGCGGCCATGAAGTTCGCCATCGTCGCGTCGGCCGTCCCGACGAGGGTCTTCCCGGCGGCCTTCGCCGCCTCGAGCGCCTCGGCCGGGGCCTCGGCGGCCTTCCCCTTGAAGAAGGCGATCGGGCCCTGGATCGCGAGGCCGTTCGCCGCCTCGGCGGCCGCGCGGCCGAGCCACACACGGATCTCCTCGAGGTAGCCCGCGAGGAGGGCCATCGCCGTGAGCGCCGCCGAGCCGATGGCGAAGCCCTTGCCCGTGGCGGCCGTCGTGTTGCCGAGCGAGTCGAGGGCGTCCGTCCGGTGGCGGACCTCGGCCGGCAGGTGCGCCATCTCGGCGTTGCCGCCCGCGTTGTCGGCGATCGGCCCGAAGGCGTCCGTCGCGAGCGTGATGCCGAGGGTCGCGAGCATGCCGACCGCGGCGAAGCCGATGCCGTAGAGGCCGAGCGCCATGTCCCGGAAGCCGCCGGGCGCCCAGAACGAGACGAGGATGGCGACGACGATCGTGAGGACGGGGATGCCCGTCGAGTACATGCCGACCGCGACGCCGTCGATGACCGCCGTGGCGGGTCCCATCGTGCACTGCTTGGCGATCCCCTTCGTCGGGGAGTACTCGTCGGAGGTGTAGTACTCGGTCGCCTGGCCGATAATGACGCCCGCGAAGAGGCCGGCGATGACCGAGATCCAGACGCCCTTCGGCACGTAGCCGAAGTACGAGAGGAGCGCGACCGCCGGGACGATCAGGACGCTCGCCCCGAGCGTGCCGGTGAGGAGCGAGCGGAGGAGGTTCTTCTGCGTCGCCTCTTCCTTCGTCCGCACCATGAAGATGCCGATGATCGAGAGGACCGTGCCGATGCCGGCGACGATCATCGGGGCGAGGACGCCGCTCTTGCCGAGCGCGGGGATCGCCGCGCCGAGGGCCGCCGTCGAGAGGATCGAGCCGCAGTACGACTCGTAGAGGTCGGCGCCCATGCCCGCGACGTCGCCGACGTTGTCGCCGACGTTGTCGGCGATCGTGGCCGGGTTGCGCGGGTCGTCCTCGGGGATCCCGGCCTCGACCTTGCCGACGAGGTCGGCGCCGACGTCGGCCGCCTTCGTGTAGATGCCGCCGCCGACGCGGGCGAAGAGCGCCTGGGTGGAGGCGCCCATGCCGAACGTCAGCATCGTGACGGTGATCTCGACGAGCTTGTCGTGGTCGTTCGTCCCCGCGTGGACGAACGTCAGGCCGAGCATCCTCAGGCCGTTCGCCATGTGCTCCGGCGTGTAGACCCAGCGGTCGAGGACGAAGTACCAGAGGCAGATGTCGAGGAGGCCGAAGCCGACGACGATGAGCCCCATGACGGCGCCGCTGCGGAACGCGACCTGCAGGCCCCGGTTCAGGGAGTGGCGGCACCCCTCGGCCGTCCGCGAGGAGGCGAGGGTCGCCGTGTTCATGCCGATGAAGCCGCAGAGGCCCGAGAAGAAGCCGCCCGTGAGGAAGGCGACCGGGACGAAGGGGTTCTGGATCCCCATGAAGGCGAGGATCGCCAGGAGGACGACCATGACGCCGAAGACGATCCCGACGACCCGGTACTGCCGCCGCAGGTAGGCGAACGCCCCCTCGCGGACGTACTGGGCGATCTCGCGCATCCGGTCGTTGCCGGGGTCGGCGCTGCGCATCATCCGGAAGAGGACCCAGGCCATGGCGAGCGCGACGACCGAGGAGATCGGCGCGACCCACCAGACGGCGTCGACGTTCGACGGCGTGCCGGGCTCCGCCGCCGCCGGGGCCGCCGCCAGGAGGGCGGCGAGACCGGCGACGGCCCGAAAGCCGGCGGATGCGACCTGCACGGACAGCTTCTTCATCGTGGATCCCCCTTGCACTTTGATCGCCCCCGCTCTCCGAGGCGGCGTCTCGTCGGAAACGCGTGATTCTCCGCCGGCACGCGGGCCGTTTCAAGGCGTAAACGCGTGCCGGCGGCGCGCCGGGCTGCCCGGGGGCTACTTGTACGAGAAGCCGCTCCCCCCGATGAACTCGCGGAGGATGCTCGTGGCGGGGACGTCGTCGGGCCAGACCGGGACGAAGAGCTCGAGGAACCGGCGGAGCTGGTAGCCCTTCGCCTGGGCCGGCGAGTCGGGCGGGATCTCGAGGAGGTAGCGGTAGGCGAAGTTCTTCAGGACCGCCGTCTCGTAGGCGAGGGCCGAGTTGAACATCGCGTCGCAGCGCTCCTGGAACGGGAAGATGTGCTTCTCCTCCCCCGCGCGGACCTTCGGCCAGCGGAGGATCGTCTTGTCGGCCGTGTAGTTGCGGTACTTCCGGTCGCGGACGATCCGCCGGAGGAGCCGCCCGTCGCTCGTCCGGATCCGGTTGTGGTCGTCGATGCAGAGCTGCGTCAGGGCGTTGATGAAGATCCGGAACTTCCGGTTCTCCTCGACGGTCTCGGTGAGCCGGGGGTTCAGGGCGTGGATCCCCTCGATGAGGAGGACCTCGTTCGCGCCGAGGCGGCGGGGGCGCCAGTCGGACTCCTCCTTGCGGAGCCCCGTCCGGAAGTCGTAGACGGGAGTCAGGACCTCCCGGCCGTCGACGAGGTCCTTCAGCTGCTGGCGGAAGAGCGGCAGGTCGATCGCCTCGATCGCCTCGAAGTCGAAGTCCCCCTCCGCGTCGAGCGGCGTCTTCTCCCGGTCGACGTAGTAGTCGTCCATCGAGAGGGTCCGGGGCGCGATGCCGTTCACCTCGAGCTGGAGCGAGAGCCTCTTGACGAAGGTCGTCTTCCCCGCCGACGACGGCCCGGCCACGCAGACGACGCGCAGCTCGTCGCGGCGGGAGGCGATCCGGTCGGCGAGCTCGGCGATCTTCTTCTCGTGCTGCCCCTCGGCGATCTGCATGACGTGCTTGATCCGGTCGCCGAGGCAGACGTCGTTCAGGTCGGGGAGGTTCCCGACGCCGATCCGCTCGTTCCAGCTCTTCGTCTCGGTGTACGCGTTGAAGAGGACGCGCCCCTCCTGCCGCTCCGCGGCGCACTCGCCCGAGAGGCCGTCGAAGACGAGGAGGAGCCCCTGCTCGAAGGGCTCGACGTGGAACGACCGGCAGCACCGGGCCGAGAGGGCGTAGGGGCCGTGCCGCACGTCGGTGAAGCCGAGGCACGAGACGAGCGGGACGCGGTGCGACGGCCAGACGCGGAGGAGGCGCACCTTGAGCGGCTCGCCTTCCTGCTCGAAGAGGTGGAGCGCCGCGTCGATCGAGACCTCCTGCCTCACGACCTGCCTCCCGGCATCGGCCTCGCGGTGGAAGGCCGCGTCGAGCGCGGCGGCGAGCTCGTCGAGGGGCGGGTGCTCGCCCGAGACGCCGTAGTGGTACCCCCCCTTGAGGCTCTGTCCGACGTGGAGGCGCAGCCCCGGGAAGAGCTTCCGCGCGACGCCGTGGAGGAGGAGCGTCGCCGTCCGCCTCACGACCTCCTCCCCCTCGCGGGAGGAGGCGTCGACCGGCTCGACGCGGCTCGGGCACTCGATCGGGAAGTCGAGCGCGACGACGCGGTGGTTGACGCAGGCGGCGACGACGTCGAGCCCCTCCGTCGGGCCGGCGTCGAAGAGCTCGTCGACGATCGTCCCCTCGAGGACCTCGGTCTTCCCCCAGGGGAGCTCGACGGCGATGAGCCCCGCGCTCACGCGATCTCCAGCCACGAGAACCAGATCGGGTGGTGCTCGCGGTACCACGTGAGCACCTCGCGGATGAGGGCCTTCTTGTCGGGCGCGAGGACGGCGTCGTCGATCCTGTCGAAGTGGACCCGGATGCCGCCGTCGCCGAAGTACTCGAGCGCCTCGGAGGCGAGCGTCTGCAGCTCGTTGCGGATCCGCCCCGAGTCGGAGACCTTCACGGGACGGGTCTTCCAGTCCTGCCCGCGGTAGAAGCGGTCGAGGAGCGGCGAGAAGACGAGCCGCGTCTGGTCGAACGACTCCATGAGGCGGAGCCTGAGGGTGACGTCGAGGATGCCGCGCTCCGAGGAGGCGCGCGTCGTCACCCTGTAGACCCCCTGCTGGACCTGCTCGACGCCGGGGAGGCCCGTGTACGGCTCCGGCAGCATGCTCCCCATGAGCGAGAGGACGTGCCACTCCTTCTTCTGGAAGAAGTCGTCCGCCACGACGGTCTTCTTCCCGAGGGGCATCGCCGCCTCGCGCGCGTTCGTCAGCATCGACGCGTAGGAGAGGCACTCCTTCGGCGTGACCTCGCGGCCGAGAGTCTCGGCGAGCCGCTGCGGGAAGTCGGGGGCCGCGGGGTCGAGCCAGAGGATGAGGCGCTCCTTCTCGTACGACACCTCGAACTTCGACGTGAGGAGGCACATCGAGGTGCGGTTCCCGAGGATCGGGTCGAGGCTCGCGGCCTGGAGCGCCTCGGCCGAGGCGGCGTACCCGTCGGTGAGGAAGAGGTGCGTCCTCCCGTCGGCGCCGGTGAACGGGCCGACGCGGTAGGTCGGGGCGTAGGTCCCCGAGTCGGTGAAGGCGCCGAGGCCGCTCGGCAGCGCCCAGCCGTCCTCGACGAGGTGCGCGCCGAGCGCCTTCCACTCCTCCCAGAGCCTCCCGATGCGCGGCACGCGCGTCGGGCCGGCGAGCGTCCAGACGTGGACGTCGCCCGGCTCGATGCCGGGGTACGTCTTCCGGATCGCCTCCATGACGAGCCGTCGCGGGGCGAGGAAGTCGAGGAGGACGGACGACTCGGAGGCCGTCTCCCAGACCGCGTTCGGGAGCGTGATCGCGCCCGTGTACCCCTCGTAGGGCCTCGCGATCTTCACCGGCTGGTCGAAGAGGTGGAGGACGGTCGTCGGCCCCGTCGGCGCCCCCTTCGCGAAGCGGGAGGTGTTCTCGAGCGTGTCGATCGCCGCGCCCCAGACGGTGATCCGCGCCGCGACGAGCTCCGTCCAGAACGCCTTCCAGTCGTAGGTCGAGTCGTTGATGAAGCGGTGGACGCGCCGGTCGAGCCACTTCGCGACGGAGGGGCGCGCGTAGACGCGGCCGAAGCCGAGGAGCGGGTTCGAGCCCATGTCGGGCGTCTCGCCCCCCTTCGGCATGAGCCCCTCGCCGAGGCTCACCATGATCGCGTGGTTCTCCGGCAGGGCCCGCGTCAGGTACCAGAGCCCCTCGCTCATCGCGTACGCGGAGACGGCGTCGGCGTCCTTCTTGACGGCGTTCGTCTGCTTCGCGTCGAGCCCCTTCCCCTCGCCGTAGCGGCCGAAGAGGCGGGTGCCGAGGGCCGTGACGCCGGCCGTCATGATGAGGCACCGCTCGAGCCCGGACCCGACGAAGGAGAGGTCCTGCGGGCGCTCGCCCGCGACGAGGCGCTCTTCGACGTCCTCCAGCCAGAGGTGGAAGCGGCCGAGGACGGGACGCGAGTCGAAGGCCCACTGCGCGATCAGGTCGCGGCGTGCACGTGCGTCGATCATGAAGGGCAGTTTAGCGAGCGCGCGGGGGAACTTCAGCCCTGGTAGCGGTCCTGGATCGCCGCGAGGACCTCCGTCCGGAGCGATTCGATCTCATAACCGGTCGCCCGGTGCCGGAGCCTCCGTTCCGCCTTCCGCACCGTCTCGGCGAGGACCTCGTCGCGGAGCACCTCGGCGATCCAGCGCGAGAGGTCGCCGTGCAGGGCGTGGTGGCGGACGACGCCCGCCTCGGCCCTCCGGATCTCGCGGTGGAACTCCTCGGCGTTCCCCGCAGACCTCCCCGTCGGCCCGCCCCCCGACCGGAAGTAGAAGTGCTGCCCCGGAGGGAGGACGGCCCCCCGGTACTTGTGGAGGTGCCGCGCGTGCGGGCGGACGCGCCCGGCCACGGCGAAGTCGCGCGGGCCGTGGATCCCGCGCCGCGAGAGGAGCGCGTGCCCCGCCGCCGGCCGCTCCCGGCGCGGCCCGGCCCACTCGGGGAGGTCGG
>JBDIBE010000028.1:0-17237 GCA_039812785.1 Thermoanaerobaculia bacterium
CACGAGGACGCCCGGATCGGGCGTTCCGCGCTCCGATGGAGGCGACACGACGCGGTCTCCGACCCCAGCCGCGACCGAGCCGACGAAGCAGACTCGGCCCCGGAGCGCGCCCTCCGGCAGCCTCCCGCTCAGCACGTCCGCGGCGCTCCAGGTCGGCACCTCGCCCGCGGAGCGGAAGCCGGGCCGCCGCGAACGACGCCGTCGCGATCGACGGCGAAACTGACGTGCGCCACGCCCGAAGCCGCGCGCAGGCCGGAAACCGGGAGAATCCATCGCTTCGTCCCGTCCGGCGCGGCAGCGAGGACCGACGGCCTCGCCGCGAGCGCGGTAGCGAGGGCCTCGTCGCCCGGGCGAGTCTCCGCGAGGAGGAGGTCGACCGCCACGGCGGCGGCCCCTGCCGACCCGATCCGCTCCACGAGGGCGGCCAGGCGCTCCCGGTCCCAGGGCCACGGCCCCACGGCGCCGATCGCCTCCTCGTCGACGACGACCGCCGCGACGGACGCCGCGGCCGCCCTCGGCCGGGTCCGCAGGAGCGCGTCCCGAACCAGCACCTCGGCGGAATCCACCCAGCCCGCAGCGGCAACGAGCGTCACGAGGAACGCAGCCGCGAACGGCGGCCCGAGACCCTCAGTCGCCCGAACATGGGTCGCCTTCACGGCGCGGACAGTAATGCCGTTCCCTTAGAGCTACGTTAGAGACTCACGTCGGAGCCGGGGCTTATGCCGAGAGAACGATTCATCAGTGTCGCGCCATCGAAGATCCACCCGTTTCGGCGCCACTGGAATCGCGCTCCTGCGGTCGTGTTGCGGAAAGCCGACAACGGGCTGTGGGGAGCACGGGCAGGCGCCGGGACGGGTATCTATTTTCGTTGTCCCATGCCGTCCCTAGATACCCGCGGAAGGAATCGTGCCAGTGTAAATCTATGATATAGAGCTAGTTGCGGCTGTCCGCAGACGGAGGTGCCGAATGGGGTTCAAGGGGTCGCGGGTTCGAATCCCGCCGTCCCGACCATCTACAAACAAAGGACTTAGCCCGATAGGACGGCCCCGGAAACGGGGCCGTTTTTCTTCCCGGTACCGCCCCGGTACCAGCCCGTTCCGGCTCACCGACTCGTCAGAGGCCAGGCTCGAGAAGCCCTGCGGAGTCAGGACGGTGGTACCGGCTATCCCGATCTGGGCCGACGGTTCTCCGCGGATCCGTCTTGGATGTGGCCAACAAGACAAGTGTACTTGACTTAACGGTCGCGATTTCGTAGGTTTCCTGCGTGATCGCACCTCGAGCCGAGCTCGTAGCCGTTCTCCGGCAGTTCAACCCGTGGTGGCAGGGGGCTCGGGTTCCCGAGCTTCCGCGGTGGCGTCGAGCCGCTTTTCGCGAGGTTCAGACGTGGCTCACGGAGCCGCCCGCCCCACGGGCTCTCCTCTTGAGCGGCGCGCGGCAGGTCGGCAAGACCACGCTCCTTCTTCAGGCTGTCGAGGATCTCCTGGCGAAGGGGGTGCCGGCGGCGAGCATCCTCTACGCAACGTTCGACCACCCGCTTCTGAAGCTCATCGGCCTGGACGGGCTTCTCAGGCTCTGGAAGGAGTACGAGCCCGCGGAGCGCGACCTCGAGTACGTCCTCCTCGACGAGATCCAGTACGCGAAGGACTGGCAGACGTGGATCAAGCACCAGGTGAAGTTCGAACCTAAGCGGCGCATCGCCGTCACAGGCTCGGCGACACCGCTCGTCGTCGAAGGGCAGGAATCCGGCCCGGGGCGCTGGCACACGGTTCGTCTTGCGCCCCTGTCGTTCTACGAGTACCTGCAGATCAAGAAGCTGCCGACACCGAAGGTCCCCGAGGTCCCTTCGCTGCGCGAGCTCTTCTCCTGGAAGCCCGGGCAGTTCCTGCGGGTGGGTGCGATCGGGGCCGATCTCGTCGGACCGTTCCAGGACTACCTAGTTCGCGGCGGCTTCCCCCAGATCGCGCAGGTCGAGAGCATTCCCGTCGCGCAGAAGCTCCTTAGGGAGGACATCGTCGACAAGGTCCTCAAGCGCGACATGACGGCGCTCTACGGCGTCCGGCGCGTCCTCGAGCTTGAGCAGCTCTTCCTCTATCTCTGCCTCCATGACGGGGGACTGCTCGACATCCAGGAGCTCTGTCGCAGCCTCGAGGTCAAGAAACCGACCGCGATGAACTTCATCGACCTGCTCGAGCACACGAACCTGATCTACAGGCTGCGGCCCTTCGGCTACGGCAAGGAGATTCTGCGGGGGAAGCAGAAGATCTACCTTGCCGACCCAGCGATCGCCCCGAGCGTCCTCCTGCGGGGCAAGGCCTTGCTCGAGGATGCGGTCGCCGTGGGCCTCGCCGTGGAGACGGCCTTCTTCAAGCACGTGTACACGCGCTACTACGGACAGTCCGTCGGGTTCTCGTACTGGAGAGGCGGCCCGCGAAACCAGGAGGTGGACTTCGTCGCCGACATGAGCGGACGGCTCGTCCCGTTCGAGGTGAAGCACCGTCCCGAGGTCGCTCCGAAGATGCTCGCGGGGCTCACGGCCTTCTGCAGCGACCGAAAGGTCTCCGAGGCGTATGTCATCACCCGGGAGCCGGGAGATTTCGGACTCCTGCCCTTGCCGACGACGGGTGTCGCGACCACGGCCGTGAAGGTCCCGGCGCCGCTCGCGTGCTACTGGCTCGGACAGTCGGAGATCCTCGCATCGAAGCTCGAGAGCAACGAATAGGCGTTTTCAGCGGCCGGCGGCCCTTCGGAAGTCGACGGCCACTGCGTTGGTGCTGTCGCTGGTGCTGTTCCCACAGCCGCAGCGATCCTTGGCTATCCAGGATCGTCACGGGAGGTGCCGCATGCCGCGTCCCAGGATCGGCGCGGCGGGCATTGGTGGCTCCTGCCCCATGGGGTTCAAGGGGTCGCGGGTTCGAATCCCGCCGTCCCGACCACTCAATCCAAACAACTTACGGCGTTTCGAGAGGGTCGGACTCCCGACCCGGTGTCCACGCTTGTGTCCACGTTGGGGCCGTCGAAGCCGATAGCGGAGGGCGAGGTTCAGCCTTCGGCGAGAGACCGTCAGATCTCCCGAGGTCTTCTGGAACAGATGGTTGGAGGTGCGGTCGGCAACTGGAAGAGCGCGTCGCCAGTCACCCGAATCGCCATCTAACACTCGTGCGATTCAAGTGGATCGCCGGTTCGATCGCCAGGGAGGTCACCGTTGTCGCTCGGAAGTGCGGGGTGACCGGCGCTCGCGGACTCGCGGTAGCCGATAGACCGATAGCCCGTCCTCCTCCTCTCGAACATCCGCGCGAGCACAGGGGCTTCGCGATCGACGTAGTCGACGATGCGCGCCTCGACCTTGCCCGCGTGTGGCCGGTGCAGGCGTCCCGCGTACTGCACGAGCGTCCCACGCCAGGAGATCGGGAGGGCGAGGAACAGGGTGTCGAGGCGGGAGTCGTCGAAGCCCTCGCCGATGTAGCGCCCGGTGGCCAGGAGGAGTCTCGGCTCGTCGACCGGAAGGGCGCGAAGCCTCGCGAGCGTCTCGCGCCGCGAACGGGCACCCGCTCCTCCTCGCAGGACGATGACGTTCGGGCAGGCGGGCCCGAGACGCTCGGCGAGGATGTCGAGGTGGTCACGCCGTTCGGTCAGGACCAGAGGGGTCCGGCCTTCCTCGAGGGCCTTTGTCACGTCCGCGACGATCATGTCGTTCCGGGCTTCGTCCCGAGCCAGCGCCGCGTAGAGCGCCTGGATCGACGGCTTCGCGTCGGGCGGCGACCCTCGAAACGACGTCTCGCGGAAGACGAGTGTCCTCGACAGATCCCCGGGAGAGTCCTGCGCGGCGCGCCCGAGATCGCAGCGGATGGGACCGACCTGCATGTGGAGGATCGGGTGGTGGCCGTCCCTCCGCTTCGCGGTCGCGGTCAGGCCGACGACGTGGCCGTAACGGCCGATGAGGTCGTCGACCTCGTCTCCTCGGACGAGGCTCTGCATCATCGCGACGTCGATTCGGCCGTTCGGCTTCCGGGTGTTCCCGCCAACCCGCCCGATCTCCGCGGGGTCGAGACCGAGGTGCAGGGAGAGCTACTCGACCCATTGGTCGAGGAGAGGCTGTCGATGGACGAGGACGAGCGTCGAGCGGGAACGAGCCCCCACGAGCCAGGCGCCGATCACCGTCTTTCCGGTGCCGGGCGGCGAGACGAGGACTCCGGTGTCGTGCTCGAGGAGCGCCTTCGCCGCGTCGTTCTGGCGTGCGGTGAGCCTGCTCTTGAACGACAGAGTGAGCGCATCTCCGTCGATGCGCTCGTCGTCGAGGTCGAGCGGGATCGAGTGTGCGGCGAGCAGGGCCTCGAGATTCCCGACGCATCCGCGCGGCAGGGACACGAAGCGGGGGAGTTCCTCGGCGCAGCTGATGACCCGGGGCGTCAGGGCCGTCGAGAGGCGGAGGTTCTGCTTCTTCCAGAACTCGGGATTCTGAAAGGCCGCCAGTCGCTGGATCTGGTCGAGGAGCGAGGAGTCGAGGCCCTCCTTCTCGACGAAGAGCCGATGAGCGAGGACGGCGTGATCAGGAGTCCCGTGGCACATCCCCCGAGAAAGACCATCCTGTGGCGCAGCGGGCCGAGGGCCTCGGCGATACGCTCGAGCATGGCGAGGTTTGGGTCCGGGGTCACCTCAGCCGCTCCTCGAGGAGTCGGGTGGCCATTTCGCGCTCGCGAGCGCGTCCTGCGCGCAGGGCATCGAACAGTGCGAGAAGCTCGTACAAGGCGGGATCTTCCAGCGCGGCGCCCGGTGCGGAGGGGATGAGCGGCGCGAGGCTCGGTCCACGCGCGGTGCCTTTCGGATGAGGCCAGACGGGAGGCGGTTCGGAGGCGTCCGCGAGGAGCTCCTTCAGCGGCGAGGCGGCGTGCGCGGTCGGGATTCCCCTCGCCAGATCGCCCCGAAGCGCCGGGAACGAGTACTTCGCTCCGTGGACGAGAAACTCCCGGAGCGACTCGGCGCGGGGTCTGACGCCCAGTCCTCCTGGCGGAAGCAGGCCGGCCGCGACCGCCCGCTTCACCGCGCCGTGAGCCTCTGACACGCTGATCCCCAGGGATCGCGCGAGGAGCGGGTAGGTCCAAGCCTGGTTGCGCCCGACCCAGAGCTTGAGAGCGACGAGGAGATCCTGCGGCTTCAGGGCCATACGGGGAGTCTATTCGTGATTCGCGAAACGCGAAAGCGCCTTGGCTACGGAGGTTGCGGGAGGCGGGGAGGTGTCCACACTTCTGTCCACATCGGCCGTACCCATCGGGCGCCCGGGGGACCCCTGCTCCGGTTCACTTTCGCAGTGGCCCACCGGACGGCAGAGAGCCTCTCGCGCGTCGGCTTCATGGTGGACGACAGGACCGAATTTGTGGATTTTTCCTCCGGCTCGGCTCCTTCCCGCTCGAGGTGGGAGTGGCCCCTTCGAGGCCGGCCCGGGCCGGCGGCGATGCTCCCGTGGCTGGGGGCGATGCTCCGGCCGGCGAGGCCGTTGGGCGCGTAACCCAAAGCTGGCCGTCTCGTATCTGTCTACGGAGCGCCCATCTCCCGTCCGGTCGCCGTGTGGCCGGATGCCGTGCGACCAAAGGAGGCGTGTCCGTGAAAGACGCGGCTACCCCGCGATCCCGGTTCCTCGCGCTCGCTGTCGTCCTCGTTTCCGCGCCGGCTGTCGCGGGCCCGTTCCTGGACTGGAGAGGGCTCGAGGCAGGACCGTGGGCGGTCGGGTTCAGGGCCGTCGCCACGACGGATGCGACCCGGACGTGGCTCACGCCGACCGACTACCGGGGTCGGCCGCGGGCGGGCTTCGGGAACAGGCCCGTTCAGGTCTCGATCTGGTATCCGGCCGTCGCGGGATCCGGTGCCGTGCCGATGACCTACGGCGACTACGTCGATCTTCTCGCCTGGGAGCTGGGGCCGGCGGCTTCAGGACCGGACGATTGCCGGAGAGCCCGAGAGCGGTTCGAGAAGATGTCGGGGAGCGCCGTGTCGCCGGAGGCGAAAGCCCGGTTCGAGACGCTCTACGGCGAGCGGGTCCTCGCCGTGCGCGAGGCGGCGGCCGCTCCCGGGAGGTTCCCCGTCCTCGTCAGCGCGCCGGGTCAGGGCTACCCCTCCTTCGACAACTCGGTCCTCGCCGAGCTCCTCGCGAGCCACGGCTACCTCGTCGTCGCCTCTCCCTCGGTGGGTCCCGACGGCCGCGACATGCCCGACTCCCCCCTCTCGATCGACGCTCAGGCGCGAGACCTCGAATTCCTGGCCGGCTTCGTCCAGACGTTGCCGCAGACCGACCCGGACCGGATCGCGGCGATGGGGTTCAGCCTCGGGGGCGCCTCGTCGGCCCTCTTCGCGCTTCGGAACACCCGGGTGAAGGCTCTCGTGAGCCTCGACGGCGTCCTCCGCGACGATCGGTACCTCGCGACGATCCGCGCGTTCCCGCAGGGCCGTCCCGAGCTTCTTCGTGCTCCGCTGCTCTGGATCGCCTGCGCCCCGGCCGAGTCGTTGCCGGGGTTCGGCGAAGGGGAGTTCCCGGAGCAGGCTCGCTACGTCGAGCTTCTGCGGGCCGTCGTGCCGGGCCTTCGCCACCATGATCTCTCCTCGATGTCGAGCCTTCAGCGGCGGCGGCTCGAGGATCCCTCGAAGGACTGGACCTCGGCCACGGCGGGCTACGAGACGACGGCTCGCCTCATCCTTTCGTTCCTTCAGACTCGACTCGCCGGACGGGAGCGCGAGCTCATCCGATTCCCCGACGCGCTCTGCTCGGTCAGGGTGCGCCCTCCGAGGCCGATCCCTCCATCGCCGGTCGATCTCCGCGAAGCCGCGAAGGTCGAGGGCGCGGCGGGGGCCGCCGAGCTCCTTCGATGCGTCCGGGCGGAGTCCCCGGCCGAGCTCCCCTCGTTCGAGGTCCCTCTCGTCCTTCTGGCCTACGGCGCGCTCGAGGAGGCGGATCCGAAGCGGGCGCAGGCGCTCTTCCGTCTCGTCGTCGAGACGTTCCCGGCTTCCGTCGACGGATCCTGGGGGCTCGGGAAGTCTCTTCTCGCCGAAGGACGGGACGACGAGGCCGAGAAGGCCTTCGTCGCGGCGCGCGAGAAGCTGAAGTCAGAGCCGTCGCTGACGGCGGAGGAGAAGGCGGGAGCGCTCGAACGGGTCGACGGGATGATCGAGCGTCTTCGGGCGAAGAAGGGCTCGCGGTCGTGAGCGGCGTCCTCGGTCCGGCGCTCCTGGCCGCCGGTACGTTCGTCCTCGCTCCTTCCGAGCCGGTCGCCAGACCCACGGCGGCACTCGCCGCCCCGTCGAGACAGAACGGAGGGCCGTACCTCACGGTGAAGGGCCGGAAGCTCTTCTACAGGATCTCCGGCAGCGGCCCCGATCTCCTCCTCCTGCACGGCGGGCTCGGTTCGAGCGACGACTTCGAGAAGATCGTCCCGATCCTCTCCCGGACCTTCCGCGTCATCGCGTACGACCGGAGCGGGCACGGACGCTCGCCGGACTCCGGCGAGCCGTTCCGCTACGACGCCATGGCGGAGGAGGCGGAGGCGTTCCTCGAGGGCCTCGGCGTGACATCGACCGCCGTCCTCGGCTGGAGCGACGGGGGAGTGATCGGCTACCACCTCGCGAGCCGGCACCCCAGGCTCGTCACGAAGCTCGTGGCCATCGGCGCGAACACGCGTGTCGACGGGATGGCGGCCGAGACCGTCGAATGGCTCCGGTCGAGATCGACGGGGGCGAGCCTCCTCGCCGACCTCCCCGAGGTCGCCGCGCGCTACCGCCGGCTCTCCCCGAACCCCGGCCGTCTCGAGAGCTTCCTCCTGCGGTCGCGGGACCTCTGGCTGCGCGATCCCTACCTCGCGCCCGAGTCGCTCCGGAGGATCGAGGCCCCCGTGCTCCTGGTCGCGGGAGACCGCAAGGACATCCGTGTCGAGCACCTGCTGGAGATCCGCGCGCGCCTGAAGGGCGCGCGACTCTGCGTGATCCCGGGCGCCTCCCATTTCGTCCTTTCCGAGAAGCCGCACCTCCTCATGCCGATCGTCCTCGACTTCCTCGCTTCGTAGCGCCGAACAGCGGGCGAGGGCCGAGGCCTCGGCCGCGCCGGCTCCGTTCCGTCCGCATCTCCGGCTCCGACGAGGCCGAGGCCTTCGGCGAGGGGCGCGTGAGCATCTCGGGCCTGGCGGGGAGGACCAAATCCGTGGGGGGCGAAGCGGTATCCGGCCGCAGCCGGGGCTCGCGCGGGCCCGGAGCCGCGAGGAGCTTCTCGCTACGTCGATGGACCCTGGGTGCCGTTGGGGGCGGATGGGCACCAAGGCGAGCAGACAGGGCGTGCCGCCCGTTGCGCTCCGTCACGCGGGATCCCGCTTTCGCGAGCCCATCTCGCGTCATGACACCGCATCAGGATGCGGCCCGCAGGCGGGTTCCACCCCTGCTGTCTTCAGGTGCTCTCGTGTGACTCGGGCTAGGAACACCTCCTCGAGAGGGCCGCACCCGCCGCCGCCAGCGCGAGGGCGAGGAGGGCGAGGCCGACGGGGCCGGCCGTCGGGACGACGGCGTCGAGCGCCTGGACCGTGACGACCGCAGGTGCGCTGACCTGGCGCGCGTTGTTCGCGTCGCCGCTGTAGGTGGCGCGCCACTGCCATGCGCCGAGCTGGTTCGCCGCGAAGCTTCCCGTCGTCGAGTAGGTCCCGTTGCCGGAATTCACGGGAACGGTCTCGGTGAAGGCCGGTGTGCCCGAACCGGGCGGGAAGAGCTCGAAGAGGATGGTGCCGGTCGGGGCGGCGCCGCCCGAGAGAGTGGCCGAGGCGCGGAGGAGGCCTCCGACCGGAGCGCTGGCGGGAGTCGCGGTCGCCGAGAGCGCCGTGGCCGCCGCGCTGACGGTGTGGGATAGGCCCGGCGAGGTCGCGCCCGCGAAGCTCGCATCGCCCGCGTAGGTCGCCACGAGGGCCCGCGTTCCGGCCGTCCCGAGCGCGAGCGTGCAGCTCCCGGCGGCGACGGTGGCGGTGCAGCTGTCGACACCGTCGCTGACGGTGACGCTGCCGGTCGGTGAGCCCGAGCCGGGCGGATTCACGGCGACGGTGAACGTCGCCGTGACGTTCTGCCCCGCGGCGGAGGGGTCGGGAAGCGCCGACAGGACGGTGACCGTCGTGCCCGCCGCGTTCACGGTGTGCGCCGCTCCCGCCGAGGCGCTCCCGCCGAAGTCGGCGTCGCCCGCGTAGGTGGCGACGAGGCTGCGGGAGCCGGGGGTGACGAGCGCGAGGGAGCAGGCGCCGGCGGCGACGGAGGCGGTGCAGCTGTCGACGCCGTCGCTGACGGTGACGCTGCCGGTCGGCGTGCCGCCCGCGGGCGGGACCGCGGAGACGGCGAAGGAGACGCTCACCGCCTGTCCGACGACGGTCGGAGTCGCCGAGAGGATCGGCGCGTTCGTGATCGTCGTCGTCGTCCCGGCCGCGACGACGTCGTGGGGCGCTGTCGCCGAGGTGCCGCCGGCGAAGTCCGAATCGCCCGCGTACGTCGCGGCGAGGGTGCGGGCCCCGATCGAGGTGAAGGTCAGCGAGCAGGAGCCCGCCGCCACCGTGCCGGTACAGCTGATGGCGCCGTCGGAGACGGTGACGTTCCCCGTCGGCAGGCCGGCGCCGGGCGGGTTCACCGAGACGCTGAACGAGACGGCGACCGCCTGGCCGACGCTCGAGGGGTCGGGCGTGTCGGCCGAGATCGTGGTCGTCGTCGCAGCCTGGTTGACGGTGTGAGGGGCCCCGGCCGAGGCACTCGTCGCGAAGCTCGCGCTGCCGGCGTACGTCGCCGTGAGCGTGTGGGTGCCGGCGGAGGTGAGGACGAGAGAGCACGTCCCGTCTGCGACCGTTCCCGTGCAGCTCACGGTCCCGTCGGAGACCGTGACGCTGCCGGCCGGGGCGCCCGCTCCGGGCGGGGCGGCGGCGACGGCGTACGTCACGGCGAACGCCTCGCCGACGACCGTGGGCGTTGCGCCGAGCGCAGCGGCGTTCGTGATCGTCGTCGTGGTGGGAGCGGGGTTCACCGTGTGCCCGAACCCAGCCGACGTGCTCGTGTCGAAGTTCGCGTCGCCCGCGTAGGTGGCGGTGAGGGTCCGCACGCCGGGGGTCGTCAGGGCCACGACGCAGCTCGTGGCCGGGAGCGTCGCGACGCAGTCGTCGACGCCGTCGGTCACGGTGATCGTCCCCGTCGGCGTTCCGGACGACGGCGGGTTCACCGTGAGCGTGAACGACGCCGTGACCCCCTGGCCGACGACCGAGGGGTCGGGAGTCGCGGTCGAGAGCGTCGTCGTCGTGCCGGCCTTGTTCACCGTGTGCGGGAAGCCCGCGGAAAGGCTGCCGTTGAAGCTCGAGTCGCCGGAGTAGGTGGCGACGAACGAGCGCGTGCCGACCGCCGCCGGCGTCACGGTGCAGGACGGGGCCGGGAGGGTGATGACGCAGCCGTCGACGCCGTCGCTGACGGAGATGGCGCCGGTCGGGATTCCGGCTCCAGGGAGGTTCACCGCGACGGAGGCCGCGACGGTGACGACCTGCCCCGGCACCGAAGGCCCGGGGAGGGCCGAGACGACCGTCGTCGTCGTGTCGGCCTTGTTCACGACGTGGAGGAGCGGCGCCGAGGTGCTGAGGTCGAAGTTCGCGTCGCCGGCGAAGGTCGCGGTGAAGCTCTTCAGCCCCGCCGTGGTCGGAGTGAGAGTGCAGCTCCCGGCCGCGAGCGGCGCGGTGCACGAGGCGGTGCCGTCGGTGACGGTGACGTTTCCGGCCGGGGCGGTGGGCGCGTTCCCGAAGGCTCCGAGGACGCCGAACGAGACGCTGACGCCCTGCCCCGTGACGCTCGGCGCGGGAGCCGCGCCGGAGATCGTCGTCGTCGTCCCGGCCTTGTTGACCGTGATGGAGAGGATGTTCGAGGCGGGAGGAATCGTCCCGTCGGCGTCGATGATCGCCGCGGCCCGGTTCCCCGCGCCGGCGGCGGAGGCGGTGTAGGTGGCGGTGGCCGTCCCGGTGGGCTGGACGGTTCCCTGCGCGAGCGAGATCGCTCCGCCCACGGGGCTGAAGGAGATGGGAAGCCCGAGGAGGCGGTCGACGTTCGCGGAGACGTTCGTCCCCGCGGAGTTCGTGTGGACGCTCGCGGTGAGGCTCGTCGACTGGTTCGTGACGATCGTCGCGGGCGAGGCCGTGAGGCTGTCGCGCAGCCAGGGGCTCGACGTGACGACGCCCGGCCCTCCGCTCCCGCCCCCGCTCACGACGGCGGTGTCGCACGGGGCGGCCGACGGGCCGGTGCTGCAGCCCCACCAGTTGTTCGTCGCGGTCACGGACCCCGGGTTGTTGTCCTTGTGGAGGCCGGTCCCCTGGTTCGCGCCCGCGTCGGGGACGCCGATGGAGTTCCCGACGATGCGCGAGTACGAGATGACGACCGGTCCCGCGGTGCCCCCCACCGCGATTCCGCCGCCCCCTCGCTTGTCCGAGGTGGCGCCGAAGCCGTTTCCGGTGACGGTCGACTTCGTGAGGGTGAAAGAGGAGCTCGAGCTCCCGAGCGAGACGTAGAGGCCGCCCCCTTCGGCCGCCTGGCCGGCGCGGGTCCCGGAGAGGTTGCCCGTGAACGAGCTCGCCTGGTCGATCGTGAGGGTCTCGACCGGGTTCGAGGCATCGCCGGGCGAGTTGAAGACGAGGCCGCCGCCGCGGCTCCCCGCCGTGTTGTTCGAGAAGGCGGATCCGTGGATCGCGACCGTCATGAACCGGGTGGGGCGGATGTACATCCCGCCCCCTTCCGAGCCGTCGGCCGAGTTCCCGTCGAAGGTCGCCCCCGTCACGTTGAGGGCGTACCCCTCGCCGTAGACGTTGAGGCCGCCGCCGGTCGCGGTGAACGTCGTGCTGAGCGTCCGGTTCCGGAGGACCTTCACGTTCGTCAGCGTGATCGTTCCGGAGAACGCGCTCACCGTGTCGAGGTTGATCCCGCCGCCGTAGCCGTTCACGTTCGTGTTGTCGGAGACGGTGGAGTTGGTGAGCGAGAAGCTCCCCGAGCCGAAGCCGCAGAAGTCGAGGCCGCCGCCGGTGAAGCTGAAGAGCGGGTCGCTCGTCGGCTGGCTGTTCCGGCCGAAGCGGATGGTGACGCCGTCGATGGAGACGCTCACGGGGTGGTCGCAGTTCGGGTTCAGGCCGAAGACCTTGTCTATGCCGTTCGACGTGCTCGTCCCGGCCTGGATGATCGTGTTCGCCTCGCCGTTTCCCTGGATCGTCAGGCTCTGCGTGACGTCGAGGTCTCCCGTGGCCGCCGCGTTCTCGTCGGCGCCGGCGTTCGCCATCGTCAGCGTGATCGGAACGCCGTTCGTCGACGCGGCGAACTGGATCACCGAGCCGGGGTTCGCGTTCGACTTGATCACCGCCTCGCGCAGCGTGCAGTCGGTGCTCGCCGGCGCGAGGCACGTCGAGCCCGTTCCGCGGGGCGCGATGTCGTCGGTGCGGTTGACGACGAACGTCGCGCCCGCGGCGTCGCCGGAGAGGGAAGCGACGAGGATGGCAAGCGACAGTTCGAGCAGGCGGACGCCCAGCCGGGACCCGTTCTCAGCTTCTCTCACGATGGGGCGGAAGATATCGCGTTTCGGCCACAGGTCCCGAGCTTCTCTCGGCGTGAGACGGACGGGGCCCGATCGCGCGTGGCGCCGACGCCCGGGCCGTCCCGGACGGGCCCTGACAATCCTCCTGCGCCCCGCTATCCTCGAAGTCGATGGGGTGGCGGCGCGGTGACGAGGACAGGGACCTGGGCCTGGGCTCCGTCGTCGCGCAGAGGAGCCGCGAACGGTTCCTCAACCGGGACGGCAGCTTCAACGTCGTGAGGCACGGCCTGCCGTTCCGCGAGTCCCTGAGCCCGTACCACTCCCTCCTCACGATCTCGTGGCCGAAGTTCCACGCGGTCCTCGTCGGCTCGTACCTCCTCGCGAACGCCGCGTTCGGCCTCGCCTATCTCGCGTGCGGACCGAACGCGCTCGAGGGCGCCGGGAACCTGGGGACGGGGTTCGCCCGCGCGTTCTTCTTCAGCGTGGAGACGTTCTCGACGATCGGCTTCGGCAACATCACGCCGGCCGGCCTCGCCGCGAACGTGGTCATGACGGCCGAGGCTCTGCTGGGACTGCTCTGGGTCGCGATGGCCACGGGTCTCCTGTTCGCCCGCTTCTCGCGGCCGACGGCGAGGATCCTCTTCAGCCGGAGGGCCGTCGTGGCTTCCTATCGCGGCATCACGGCCCTGATGCTCCGGGTCGCCAACGGGCGCACGAACCAGCTGATCGACGTCAAGGCGCGGGTGATGCTGGGCCGGTTCGTGACCGAAGACGGGCGGAAGACACGCAGGTTCTTCGACCTCCCGCTCGAGCGGGCGGAGGTGATGTTCTTCCCGCTCAGCTGGACGATCGTCCACCCGATCGACGAGGCGAGCCCGCTCTGGGGCCTCGACGCGGAGGGATTCCGCGCCGCGGACTCGGAAGTCCTGATCCTCCTCTCGGGGACCGACGAGACCTTCTCGCAGACCGTACACGCGCGCACGTCCTACAAGCCCGACGAGGTCGCCTGGAACGCCCGCTTCAGCGGGATCTTCGACTCGCCCGTGGAAGGCGAGCACCTCGCGATCGACCTCCGCCGCCTGAGCGACATCGAGCCGCTCTCCTGACGGCTGCCGGGGAAGTTCGGGCCGCCCGCGCGTCTCCCCCGGGGTCGACGCGTCCAGCGACACGGCGCGGGGCTCGCTCGAGACGGCGTCGGTGCCGGTGAGGTCGACCGGCTGGTGGACGGCCCCGTCGACGATCCGGAATGCGGCGCGGGTGGAGGAGCCGGACGCGGCCGCGACCTCTACGGCCCGCTCTTCTCTCGCGCCCTCTCCGCCGCCGCCGCCTCCGCGAGCGCCTTCCGGCGCGCCGGCTCGAACTCGTCGCCGCTCTTCCAGGCCGGCATCCCGGCGGCATTGGCGAGGCGGCAGCCGAGGAAGAAGGAGAGCTGGAGGTCCTCGAGGGCGCCGGAAAGGTCCCAGTCGTCGCGGTAGGCGTCGGAGGGCTGGTGGTAGTCGTTCTTCTCGAACGCGAGCTGCACCTCGCGCCCCCAGCCGTCCGGCTTGCCGATGACGTCGTTGCCGGTGCGGAGGTAGGCGGCCGGGACGCCGACCTGCGCGAGGCTGTACTGGTCGGAGCGGTAGAAAGCCCCGCGGTCGGGGAACGGGTCGGGCTCGACCCGCCGTCCCTGCATCGCCGCGAGGGCCTCGACGTCGGCGTCGAGGGACGACTTGCCGAGGCCGATCATCCGGAGGTCCCTCGTCCTCCCGAACCACCCGACCCCGTCGACGTTGACGTCGGCCGCGATCCGGCCCGCCGGGAACGGGGGATGCGCCGCGAGCCACTGCGAGCCGAGGAGGCCCTGCTCCTCGCACGCCACGAACGCGAAGACGACGGAGCGGGCGGGGGCCTTCGGGAGGCGCGCGAAGGCGCGCGCGACGGCGAGGACGGCGGCGACGCCGGAGGCGTTGTCGAGGGCGCCGTGGTAGATCCGCTCCTCCCCGGGCCTCGCCCCAGGCCGGACGCCGAGGTGGTCGTGGTGGGCCGTGTAGAGAACGGCCTCCTTCGAGCGTACGGGGTCGGAGCCGCGGAGGACGGCGACGACGTTGCCGGTCTCCTTCCGCGAGATCTCGTTCCGGAAGGCGAGCGACATCCTCACGCCGAGAGGCACGGGGCGGAACGAGCGCTCCCGGGCGGCGGCGCGGAGCTCGTCGAGGTCCTTCCCGCCGAGCGCGGCGAGCGTCCTCGCGAGCTCCTCGGTCGCCCATCCCTTCACCTGCACGCGCGGGGAGCCGTCGTCGGGCAGCTCGAAGAGCTCGCCGCTCCAGGACGACGTCACGACCTGCCACGGGTACCCGGCCGACGGTGTCGTGTGGACGAGGATCGCGGCCGCGGCCCCCTTCTTCGCGGCCATGGCGTACTTGTAGTCCCAGCGGCCGTAGCGCAGGCGCGTCCTGCCGGCGAAGAGGTCGGGCTCGGACGGCGTCCCCTCGGGGTCGCTGTTCAGGAAGAGGAGGACCTTCCCTCGGAGGTCCGCGCCCTTGAAGTCGTCCCAGCGGTACTCCGGCGCCTCGATGCCGTAGCCGACGAAGACGACCTCGGCGTCCTCGACCTTCGCCTCGGCCGCCTGGACGCCGGACGAGGCGACGAAGTTCTCGCCGGGCACGCCCTGGACCGCGCCGCGGGCCGAGCGGAACTCCGCGGGGCCCGCGAACGACGGGCGGATCCCGACGAGCGGGACCTTCTGGACGAAGCCTCCCTCCGGGGCGCCGGGGGCGAGGCCGAGCCCTTCGAGCTGCGACTGGATGTAGGCCTGGGCGAGGCGGTCCCCGCGAGTGGCGGGCCCCCTCCCCTCGAGGAGGTCGGAGGCGAGGAAGCGGATGTCGGCGCGGAGCCCCTCGGAGGTCATCGCCCGCGCCGCGTCGCGCTCCGCGGCGGGGATCTCGGGGCCGGCGGCGCGCCCGGAGCCGGGGAGGGCGAGGAGACCCGCGAGGAGGACGCCGAGGCGGATTCGCATGCGGGGCAGTCTACGACCGGGAAAGCCCGGGCCGCCTCCCGGGTCAGCGGAACCCGAACAGCGGCGGGACGGCGACGACGACGAACGCGGCCCACGCGGCGCTGACGGGGACGTCGCTCGTCCGCCGTCGCTCGAGGGAGGCGAACGTGCCGCGCTTCGTCGCGAGGCGGACGGAAGCCGATGAGGTCGCCCCTCCCTGCACCGGCGGCCGCTCTCGGCCACCTCCCAGCGCACCTCGACGCGCCCGAGCCGCTCGAGGCGGTGAAGGGCGGGGTAGAGCATCTCGTCGGTCCACTCGAGGCGTCCCCCGGAGAGCTCGCGGACGCGCTGGCGGGTCGCGTAGCCGCAGCTGTCTCCACGACCGGACGCCACCTCTGGCGCGGACCTTGCTCTGTCGTCGATGGCTCCGACGGGAATGAGTCCCCGGCGGGAGGCCGGCAGGAGAATCCCCTCGTCCGGGTTGCCGGGAACGGCAGGGAGGTCCCATGAACTACCGCAAGGCGATCCACCTCCTCCTCGTCGCCGCCCTGGCCGGGGTCGCGGCGCCGGGCGCTGCCGACGTCGCGCAGCCGATCCCGAACGCCCAGCGTCTCGGCGCTCTCCCGTCGGCCAGCCTCCCGGCCGCGCAGCTCGAGGACCTCGTCGCGCCCGTGGCGCTCTACCCCGACGCCCTCCTGAGCCAGGTGCTCGTCGCGAGCACGTACCCGCTCGAGGTCGTCGAGGCGAAGCAGTGGATGAAGCGAAACGGCGGCCTCGAGGGCGCCGCCCTGGTGGAAGAGGCGAAGAAGCAGAGCTGGGACGCGAGCGTCCAGAGCCTCGTCGCCTTCCCCGAGGTCCTCGACCTTCTGACCGAGGACGTCGAGTGGACGTCCTCGCTCGGCGACGCGTTCCTCGCGCAGGAGGCTGACGTGATGGCCGCGGTCCAGCGGCTTCGCTCGAGGGCGAAAGCGAGCGGCAGGCTCGTCTCCACCGCGGAGCAGCGTGTCTCGGAAGAGGAGCAGGAAGGCCGGACCGTGGTCCAGATCGTCCCCGCGACGACCGAGGTCGTCTACGTCCCGCGCTACGACCCGTACTACGTCTGGGGCGCCCCCGCGTGGTCGGCCTACCCGCCCCTCTACTACGCGCCCGGGTACGCGTTCGCGGTCGGCGTCGACGTCGGGTTCTGGTTCGGCGGGTGGAACTGGGGCTGGGGATGGGGCTGGTACCCGAACTGGTACGGCGGGACGGTCTGGGTGAACGGAGGTTGGTTCAACCACTGCGGCTACCGCTACGCGCACTACGACGCGCACCACGGCGGCTATCGCGGCGGCTACGGCCCGGGGCACGGGCACGGCGGCCACGGCGAGCCGGGAGGCCGGATGGCGTGGTCGCACGACCCGGGGCACCGGCAGGGCGTCCCCTACACGAGCGGGCGGAACTCCTCGCGGTACGACGCCGCTTCCCGCGCCTCGCGCTCGGTCTCGAGCGCCGCGGGATGGCGTGGCGACCGCGGCGCGGGCTCGTTCTCCGGCGGCCGGACGTCGTCCTGGGGCCCCCGCGGCGGCTCCGATCAGGGCTGGCGGAACTCGGGCGGCGCCACGCGCGGCACGTCGCGCAGCTGGGGGAGCGCCCCGACGGAGCGCTCGTACCCGCGCGGCTCCGCGTCGGAGTCGTGGCGGAACCCCGGCTCGAGCTCGCGGCGATCGGAGACGGCGT